>CALELH010000168.1 GCA_937902595.1 uncultured Myxococcales bacterium | reverse complement strand
GCCGGCGCGGCCTTCTTCGCTCGCGATGCTCGCTTTGGCTTCTCTTCAGTCACCTCCGCAGTCTTTTTGGCGAGCAATCGTGCAGCCGCGCCTGTTCGCTTCGACTTAGACGGAGCCCCAGCCTTCTTCTCGGCCTTAGGCTTCGCTGCCGTCTTCTCGGACTCAACTGGAGACTCGGCCTTTGGACTCTCTGTCTGTAGGCGAGCCTTCAACTTCGCAGCCGCGCCCCCCCGTGAATTTCGCCCACGAGGCGTAGGCTTGGGCGCCTCAGAGTTGCCTTCGTCTTGGGATGCGGCGGACGTTGACTCCGCCCCACTATCTGTTGCGGTAGACTTCGCCTGTAATCGCTGGGCACTAGAGGACCCTCGGCGGCGACGTCCTCGAGGTTCAGGCTTATCATCAGAGGTGTCGGTAGAACCGCTCTCTGTAGTCTTTGCCTCGCTTACACTCACCGCAGCCGTCTCTTCAGACGACCGACGACGGCGCGAACGACCTCGACGTGAACGAGACGGTGACTCAGGTTCGGAAGACTCTGAGCTCTCCGCCTGTTCAACTGAGGCCGCCCTGGGCTCTCCCGTGCTCATGTTCTCGCGCAGCCTCTGCGCGGCGTTTCGGTTCGACCGGCGGGGCTTACTCTGCCGTGCTTGAGAATCACCGTCGCTCGACTGATCTTTTCCTTCGGCCTTGTCTTGATTCTGACGAGCATTTCGACGGGCTCGATTACGCTCCCGCGCGGCCTGCCGACGACGAGCAAGCTCATCATCTCCATCGCTCACAGCTTCAGAACTGCCACCGGAGTTTGAGCTCGATTCAGCCTCAGCGTCTGCAGACGTATTCTTGGTCTCGTGCTGCTCTTCGCGTGAGCCTTGCCCACGACGACCGCGTCTCCGACGGCGACGACGGCGACCGCCGCCCTCGTCTGAGTCCGAAGCGCTTGACTCCCCAGAGCTTGACTCCCCAGAGCTTGACTCCCCAGAGCTTGACTCCGCAGCGCTTGACTGGGCCTCTTCCTCATTATTCGTCGCGCCGATGTCCGCCGTCGCTAATTGTTCAGGATCGATAAATCCAACAACCTTGGGTGGCTCGTATGGAGCGTCATCGTCGACCTCCTGAGAGATCGTGGCTCGCGCAGAAGACTTGCGACGGCCTCGGCCCCCTCTGCTTCTATCTCGATCTCGCCGATCTCGGGATCGATCGCGATCTTCTTTAGATTTCTCGGTCGCGCCGGCCTTAATCACCTCGAAAGCATCTCGAGTGCTGACCGCGCCTATCTCAGGAACGAGCTCAATGCTCACTCCGAAATCTTGTTCCAATTGTGAGAGAGAGTTCCTGTGCTCATTGAGCAGCTTCAGAGCTACGGGGACAGCTAGGCGACCCTTGATCTTAGACCCCTTAGGAGCGCTAACAGCCAGCTCTTGAAGTCTCCGTAACATCGCCATGGCTGCGACCTCGGTGGACATCACAAAACCTGAGCCCTCGCACATCGGGCAGACGTTATGGGTGCTTGAGATCAAACGAGCCTTCACGCGCTGACGGGAGAGTTCAAGCATGCCGAACTTTGAGATACGGCCAACTTCAACTCGGGCCTTGTCTCGCTTCATCGCTTGCTTGAGGCTCTTCTCTACATTGCGACGGTTCTTGTTCTCATACATGTCGATGAAATCGATCACGACGAGGCCACCAAGATCCCTGAGCCGTAGCTGTCGTGCGACCTCTACGGACGCCTCAAGGTTGGTGTTCAAGGCCATCTCTTCTTGATTCTTCTGACCTCTGGACTTACCAGAGTTCACATCCACGGCGGTGAGCGCCTCCGTGGGGTTGATGACAATGCTACCTCCGCTCGGAAGCGGCACCTTATGACTGGTGATGTTCTCCAGCTGTCGCTCCAAACCGAAGTTGCTGAAGATGGGCATCTTGCCGCGGTAGGACTTGATCCGATCGACGATATCGGAGGCCTGCCTCTCGAAATATTCGACCAGGCGATCCCGCACAGAGTCGTCGTCGACCACGATCTCAGTCACATCATCGGTAACGTAATCACGAATGGACCGGATTACGACATCTGGCTCCGCATGGACCAAACCTGGTGACTTCAGCTGCTGGTAACGCGCCTGAGCGTGGCCCCAGAGCCGTAGCTGGGCCTGAAAGTCCTTCTGGAGTGCCGTCTTAGTGCGACCCTGTCCGGCTGTGCGAACAATCACCCCGATGTCGTCCGGTGGGTTGAGCTTCGCGATGAGCTCCTTGAGCTTCTTGCGTGCGGCCTCACTCTCGATCTTTCGGCTGACACCACCACTATCGGAGAAGGGCATGAGGACGAGGTACCGCCCTGGCAGAGTGATGTCCGTAGTGAACGCCGCTCCCTTATTGCCGACCTCTTCTTTATAGACCTGGACCAGCAGCTCGGCGCCTGGCTTAACAGCGTCCTGAATCTTCAGGCGCTTATCAGCCTTAGCTCCCTTCTTATTGTAATAGCGAGGGTTGATGTCGTTAAAGGTGATGAACCCATTACGCTCTGCGCCATAATCGAGGAAGGCTGCTTGAAGCCCAGACTCTACGCTCACGACGACGGCTTTGTAGATGTTGCCCCTGATAAGCTCATTGCCAGCAATGGCTACGTTCAGATCTTCTAGGACATTTTCTTCTACGACTCCGACGCGGACTTCACCTTCCTGCGCCGCATTGACAAGCATTCGCTTGCTCATAATATTCTACTCCTGATTGCCCGGCCCTCGCATCGACACAGCTGGAGGGTTCCTCCAGTGTGACTCGATGGGGCCTGGGTCGGATTACTGGGACTAGGGCTTCCCTAGTCGTGTGGAGCAGAGACCACCTGTGGTCTCTGCGATGAACTCTATAAAACTTCATTGAACGCCCAGCCAATGACGAAGATAGCGCCCTCGGCTGCTGTCGTAACAGTGGCCCGTGGACACGCGCGCCGCGTGGCACAGAACCAACTAATTCGCGCAGGGTCGTACCACATCAATCAGTACTTCTCCAACATCACCGCGCAAAAAGGGGGATTATTCTTATTTGTCTCGAGCCTCAAATACATAGGAGTGCTCTATGCTTGCTATCGCCAAGACGGCATAGATCGCATCATGGCCATCAACTCTAGCACACGCCTCAGCGTCTCTAACCCAGCGCTAAACGACTAAAACAACTAAACTATTCATGAATGGGGAACACCCGGGCCGACCACCAGAAGGGTGAAGTCGAGGAAGAAGACGCTTCGGGTTACCGCGGAGAGTCTTCCCAACCACCCTCGCGCAGAGCGTCTCGAAGTAGTCGAATCATTCGCCGAAGGAGGCGGGCTGATCGCTCCGCCTGTCCAAAGGTCTCCACCGCAGCCTTCATGGTCGCCTTGGCGTCAGCTCCATCCACTGCGTCCCTAACGACATCAGCGATGGGTGCAGGCAGGGTCTCATCCCTGACGGCCTCCAGCGCCTGAACCAGAGGCTTCAAATCGTCAATTAAACCGGAGGCGAGCTTTAACTTTAGCCTGAGGTCCGAAGTGAGCTCATCTAGATCTCGATAGACCTCTGCGACGGCCTCCATCGAATCAGCATGTCCATCGCGGATCGAGTTCGCCTCGCCAGTGACAGACTCTGCTGCCACGAGCGCTTCTCGGAGCGTCTCATTTTCGTCCTTGAGTTCAGCGATTCGATGACGCTCTTCGTCGAGTTGCTGCTCTAAGGCTGCCGTCTGATTCGCCTTCTCAGCGCTCGCGAGATTTCTGGTCAGAGTACTGCACTGAGACTTCAAGTCGCGGTTCTCAACCTCGATACGTTTGACGGTCGCCTGACTTTCCTCAAGCTGACGCTTCAGGGAGGCGAGCTCGGCGGTCGCTTCCGTCAACTCAACATTCTCACGTGGAGTCGGCGGCTGTGAATCAAGAGACTTCTGATCGCTGGGACCAAGGACACCAACGGTCAACCGACTCGCAGCCTCCGGATCTGGGGTCGGCGGTTTACGAGCGCTCAAACTACCAACAACTCGAGGCGGTGGTGCAGCCATCTTCGTCACCGAAGCTGAGGGGATTTGTCCGACCTCTCGAGTGTGCTCTTCCACCAGATAATTCATCTGAAAGTCACCACACCGCAGCTTGTCTCCCTCAGTGAGTTCCTGCCGTTCTCCGATGCGACGATTGTTGACGTAAGTACCGTTGGAGCTTGATAGATCCTCGACATACCAACGTCCGCCTTCTAACCAGAGCCGAGCGTGACGACGTGAAACTGAAGGTTGATTGATACTGAGAGTGCACTGAGGGTGACGCCCAATGGTCGTCTCCACTGCTGGATCAAGACTCAGATCCCGATCGGACCCTTCAGGGTCCTGATACGCCAACGATGCCTGTGCGGCCATGCGAATCTCCAGCCAAATACTCGGTTGATTAGAGCCTTTGGATAATAGTCATGAAGACCTGTTCCGACAACAGTCTCAGTCGTTCGTCGCTCAGTCTTCGCTCACGGTGATGACTAATGCGCTGATGTTATCCAGCCCACCAGCGTCATTTGCTCCTTCGATTAGAGCCTCTGTGGCCGTCTCCGGATTGATAAGGGCGCCTGTCAAGATCTGGGAAATCATCGCATCGTCCAGCATATCCGAGAGCCCGTCGCTGCAGAGTAGATAGACATCCCCTGCTTGAGGTGCGTCGATTTGAACGTCGACCTCAACATCGTCCTCTGTACCCAGCGCCCGCAAGATGATGTGAGAACCGACCTGAGCCTGAGCGTCCTCTTCGGTCACGTGCATGATCCGAGACATCTCTCGAGCCAGGGAGTGATCGTCCGTCAGCTGAACGAGTTGGTGAGCCCGCCATCGATAACAACGACTGTCCCCGACATGGGCGATCGCCATGCCTTCGGACTCGTCATAATGCGCCATAACGATGGTGGTTCCCATGCTCTCACAGCTGTCATCGACCTGAGCCCGGTTGTATATCCGTACATTAGCGACCCTGATCGCGTTGACGAGGCAGCGCTCCGCATAACTCAGACCGCTGTCTACGTCGAAGGGCCAGATAAAATCAGTCTGTCGTCGCCAACGGGACATGAAGTCAGCGATATACTCAACCGCCATCTGACTCGCCACTTGTCCGGAAGAATGGCCACCCATTCCGTCCGCGACGATCCAAGAGGCCTCGTCCGGAAAATGACCCACCGAGTCTTCGTTCGCCTCGCGAACCATGCCTGGGTGGGTGAGGTGGGCAGTAGTGAAGCGTAGACGACTCATAGGACCATTAGTGATGCGTATCGGCGTCGAAGTCCACTTCTGGCTCGTTTGCACGCAGCCACGCCTCAACCTCAGCGCGGTACGCATCTCGAGCTTCAGGACTCGCCGCCTCGAAACGCATTACGAGAACAGGTTGGGTATTGCTGGCCCGTACGAGTCCCCAGCCATGGTCAAATTCGATGCGGACACCGTCGACATCAATCACGGGATACTGAGAGCGAAAGTATGCTGCGACACGCTCAGTGACCATGAACTTGGTTGAGTCAGAGCACGCGACCCGCAGCTCGGGTGTCGCGAACATGATCGGCAGAGCGTCGACCATCTGGTCGAGACTCCTGGACGATCGACTCAGAAGTTCGATGAGCCGAGCGCCAGCATACACCGCGTCATCAAACCCAAAATATCGATCGGCAAAGAAGAGATGGCCGCTCATCTCACCTGCGAGTGAGGCGTCTATCTCTTTCATTCTGGCCTTGATGAGCGAATGACCGACCTTCCACATTTCGATCTGAGCACCAGCAGCGCGCAGCTCGTCGTACATGACCTTAGAGCACTTCACCTCACCGACGATCCGAGCACCAGGTTCGACCTCAAGGACCGCCTTACCAAAGAAGGTCATCAATTGATCACCCCAGACGACTCTGCCCTTCGGATCGATCGCTCCAATTCGATCTGCGTCGCCATCAAAGGCGATCCCAAGATCGGCGCCGAGCTCCATCACCTTCGCTTTTAGCTCGACCAAGTTTTCTTCAACTGTCGGGTCTGGATGGTGGTTGGGAAATGCACCATCCGGCTCGCAATAGAGCTCGGTGACCGACGCACCTAAGGCCCGATAGAGCTCACCTGCGACGATGCCGCCTGTCCCATTCCCTGCGTCGATCACGACGCTAAAGTGACCTTCGGCTGGCTTCACGTTTTGAGCGATCCAATCAATATAGTCCTGACGTGGATCGAGATCCTCGGCGGCGCCGTCACCAGACGTATAATCCTCCGACTTCATTAGACTGCACAGGCCCGTGATCTGCTCGCCATGCATGGAGTTCTTACCGTTGCACAACTTAAAGCCATTCCATGCGGGTGGATTATGGCTCCCGGTGATTACGACACCACCATCGACCGAGTAATGATGAAGAGAGAAATAGACCACGGGGGTCGGCACAACGCCCAGTCGGACCACATCCACGCCTGCCGCGCGGACACCTGCCTCAAAGTTCTGCATGATCCGCGCGCCGCTCGTTCGGCAGTCGCGACCCAAAGCCACTCTCGCTCCACCAGAGCGTCGGATGACAGTTCCATAGGCCCGACCTAAATGAGTGACGACCTCCTCGGTCAGATCTTCTGCCGCGCGCCCGCGGATGTCGTACCGACGAAAAATACCGTCATTCACCTCTCGCATCAGAGCAACTCCTCACGCTTCGCCGCCTTTAGGGCAGCGACGATCTTACGAACATCTTGGGCCTCTTCTCTTCGACAAACGAGCACAGCGTCATCGGTCCGAACGACCACCGCTCCCGAGATGCCGACCAACGCGACCAGTCCATTTGAACTGTGAACAATATTGTCATGACCATCCAGGACGAGGGCGTCTCCTGTGAGTACGTTTCCCGCTTCGTCCGCTGGAGCAAAATCGGCGAGCGCGGCCCAGTGCCCTACATCATTCCACCCTATATCTGCGGCGATAACGCGAACAGGTGTTGGGTCTTCTCCCTGAGTGATGGGCTCCATGATCCCGTAATCCAAGCTGATGGATTGAGCCGCCGCGAAGCACTCTTCAAGGACGGCATCATACTCAGCGGTACCGATGGATGACGCGATTCGCTGAAGCGATGAATGTAATTCGGGCAGGTGCCTCTCAAAGGCCGCCAAGATGTCGCGAGCCGTGAAGAAAAACATCCCGCTGTTCCAAAGAAACTGGCCCGAGTCGAGGTATTCTCTCGCCGTGTCGGAGTCGGGCTTCTCAACGAAGCGGTCGACTGTCGCGACGTCGATACCGGCGGCGCTCTCCAGACGGTCCACGCCCCCGTCGAGCTTTATGTAACCGTATCCCGTCTCCGGCCTCGTTGGCTTAATCCCTAAAGTGACAATCTCGCCCAGCTGCGCTCTCTCTGACGCCGCCTGTAGAAGACGCCGAAATTGGGGGCCATCCCCGATGTGATGATCAGATGGGAGCACGGCCATGACCGCCTCGGGATCATGATGGGCGACATGGATCGCCGCCAACCCAATACACGGCGCCGTGTTGCGAGCACACGGCTCCACGACGATGGCCTCTGATTTAAGGGCAGGCAGGTTCTCTTTAATGGAGTCTACGTGATGCGCCCCGGCGACGATCCGAATGCGGTCCGTCGGCACGAGGGGCGCGAGACGCTCGATCGTCTCGACGATCAGCGGTGCCTCCGTACCAATAGCCAAGAACTGCTTGGGACGATTCCGACGCGACAAAGGCCAGAATCGTGTGCCGGACCCACCAGCCATAATGACGGCGTACACGTCAGTCTACCGGGCCGCCAACGGGGTCTTCCCAAGGCGGCAGCTCTTCGTTACGTGGCGTCTCGGTGCTCTCTTCGACGACGGTCTCGGTCATGGGAGCCGGTCGACGAGACATCGGACGAGGCGCCTCAATCGGGGCTGTACCCTCCGCGCCGCCGACCCATGCTTGAATCGCCGGCAGCTCTGTCTGATTCCACGTCTCAGAGACACGAAGCTTAAGAAACTGACCAAAGAGACCCTTCATTGCGCTGTCGACCTGCTCGAGTAGATAGAGCCGCTCATAGATTCGATCGTCCTCTTCCTTTGAGAGGATGCCCGGGATCTTCACGCCGCTCAGCTCCATGGAGGCCGCCTTCAATACAAAAGACCACTCCTTGGTGCCGCTGACCAAACGAAGTCGGGCCTCCGTCGCTAACTTGCCCAAGCGAAGCGCCGTCCGCGCCTCCAGGCTCGTAGGTGGGTGCCCACCCTTAAAGAAGTTTTCTTGGGCGTTGACCATCGTCGATCCAACGACCAACCGGTCATCAAACCAAATCTCAAAAGGCCCCTCCATCTGAGGACAGGAGAAGATCTCTCCCTGAGTCTCCGTTCGATACCAAAGCCAGGTGAGAAACTCTGGACCCAAGAAGGTCGCCCGATTCATCTTATCTAGGAGGTCCATTAGATCTCCCTCATCGCTTCTGTGGCGGTTGTTACGTCAACGAAAATGCACGGGTCTAAGACCTCGAGGCGCTCACGTTCGGCCTCCAATAGGCCGGTCTGCTGATTCTGGGCAGCTGTGTATACACCGTCGGGCATGAGGCTCATGCTGAAGGTGTCTTCGAAAAGATCCATAAAATCTAAGTTGAGCTTCTGACTGCTCGAGAAGAACCGAACGGTCCCCTCCTGCCAATTCCAGACCATCTCGACGGTCTTGATGCTCGGCAAAGTCTTCCGCCTCAATTCAAGCTTGACCCGCTCTTTGATTTCGGCCCGCTCGTAACGAGAGATGGATTCCTTGTTCTGCTCGGCCATCACGCGCCTGGCTTCGGACTCTGAATAAATCTTGAGGAGCGAAGCGGGCACATTCCAGGCGTCCACGCGCAGCCCCAGGATGATGTAATCCGTATACAGATACACATTTGAGTCGAGCTCGAGGTCCAGAGGGAAGTGCGGGCTACACCAGCCCACAGCGCGCTCAGCCTCTCCACCAGGATCAAGGGGCGTGAACACGTGCCGTTCGATCCCTTGCTGAAATGGTTCTCTCCACTGTGCAGGTAGCTCGTCACGTACGAGATACTGCTTAAACGTCATGCTCCCGTTGAAAGCGCCCATAGACGTCTCCTCGAACTCAGTTCCTTGATCCTCAGCGCCGCTGAGCGAACGCGCATCCTATCGATTGGAGATGGTTTGTCCAGGGAGATCCCACTGATCGGCACGAGGCTTTGACAGTTTTCGCCGGTCGCGCGTATCTTCTGTCGCGGATCCGTGCCGAGGAGTCAGCCGTCCATGCAAGGGAATCTTAATCTAAGACTGTTCATGCTCGCCGCTGCGCTCTGTGCGCTTTGGCCGTCGGTGGCGACCTCGCAGACGACCGAGAAGTCGGTGACTCTGAGCCCAGCCGCACAGCAAGATCTCACGCGGGTTCAGGTGGAGCGCATCCGCTCACTTCGTAAGGAAGCGGGCCGACTCTACAGGAACGGGGCATACGAGTTGGCGGCTCAACGCCTAGAGCAGCTCCACGACATGACCGACGACCCAACGTACCTCTTTGAGCTAGCCGTGACCTATCAGCAGCTCTTTGATTGGGACCGCTGTGTCGGCTACATGGGCCGCTATCTTGAGAACTCTCCGGCAGGCCCCAAGAAGGATCGAGCGCGCAACATTCAACAGAGCTGTACCCTCCGCCAACAATCCAACCAGACGTTGATTATCGAAACAGAGCCTGCTGGTGCCAACGTATTCTTAGGCAATCGTAAGACCGTAATCCAAGGTCAGACCCCGTTTCGCGCGCTTAGGCCAACCGGGGTTGAGCGCGTGTGGCTAGAGCTCGACGGATATGAGCCAGAGATTAAGGATATTGAGATCCGTAAGGATGAGCCCATGCGTCTACGGGTCATCCTCCGGAAAAGGGTAAATTTAGGCTGGCTGTACGTGGACAGCAACGTCGTCGACGCTCAGGTCTATCTGGATGGCAAAGCTCTCCAATTGACCCCCTTCGACAAACCGATGTCCATCCCCGCCGGATGGCACCAGATAAAGGTGCACCGGGAGGGGTTCACGCCCGCCAATGAACGGGTTCAAGTCGCTCCTTACCTCATGAGTCGGGTGGACGCCCGATTAGCTCGCAACGCACAAGTCAAGACCTGGCGATCCAACCTGGGCACCCTCAGCCTGGTTGTCGGCGTCCTCGGAGTCATCGGTGGCGCGACCGCGATGTACCTCGCGAACGATAAGTACAACGATACGAACGAGTTCGAACAGCTGGTTGGATATCAAGACCTCGGCTACAGCCTTGGAGGGACCTTGATTGGCCTAGGGACAGGCCTGATCGTTTGGGATCATGTGAGAGATAGCCTCCTAGAGTCGGACCGCAACCCAGATTACGGTCGCCCTGTAGAGACACCTGACCCGGTTCAAGCAACCGAACGCGGGGAGACCCGATGAGACCCTATTTTCATTTGATCATCTCATCATTACTTCTCACTGGCTGCGCCGTAGGCATCGATCCACCCGCGCCTACTCACTTAGTCTACATGGAGGGCGGCACGTTCGAGATGGGCACACGAGATGTCGATCCATGTGAGCGGTTCTCGCTCGAAAACTGCGGTGGATTGACCTGTGACATCATCATGCCTGCCAACGAGAGGGCTGAATCTGAACGCATCGTTCAGACGCTTCCTGTCAGCGGTTTTTGTCTGGAAGAGCATGAGGTCACCATGGACCAATATCGTCATTGCGTGGCTCGTGGAGACTGCCCTCGCCCAGTCGTAAGTAACGCTGGAAACGACTTGCCCAACGACGACGGGTCGTTCATCGCCCGCTACTGGAATGACCCTAAACGATACGGAGAGCATCCAGTCGTTGGTGTCTCTTGGTCCGGCGCCCAAGATTATTGTCGATTCCGTGGAGGGCGCCTACCTACGGAAGTTGAGTGGGAGTTCGCCGCGCGCAGCGGAGGGACAGAGCACGGCCAAGAAGAGTTCATATGGTCCGAACCTGGTCTGGCCAATAACATCGAGATTGGGTGTGGTGATTACTCAAACCAGATCGCCCTTGGGCCCTGTAGTATAGGGATTCGACCTGTGAAAGCTTCGCCCGCTGACGTTACAGCTCAGGGGATCCATGACATGGCCGCCAACGTCGCCGAGTGGACATCCGATCTTTGGAGTCCGCTGGCCTATTGTGCAGAGGTCCAACCAGACGGCGTCGATCTCAACGACTTGTTCACGATTGACGAGCGCGGACGCGTTTACCATGTCCCGAGTACAAGCTTACTCCGCATCGAGGATGAGATGTGCCTCGAGATCAATGATGATCGGACGGACTATATCGGGAAGCGTAGAGACGACTTCTACCAATGTGCGCGCCTGGGACAAGAAGAGCGAGGCCAAATCGGTGAGCGAGTTCGAGAGTGCTTCGAAACATTCGACGATGAGTCATGTTTAACCGAAGGCGTTCAGACCGTGTGTGGCCGCCGGGCCGATGCCGAAGGTCGATGTGCTCCGACACCTTGGTGCGCCCCTCGTACGGAGGCCCCCAGCGCGGCTCTGCCCAGCTCGATTGGAGACAATGCCTCGCCTCAATTCGTCGTACGAGGCGCTCATTTTCAGTCTACTCAAGCCTGCGAAGCCCGACCAACCGCGCGGCGTCCAGAGAGGCTCGGAGACCCCCTCATTGGCTTTCGATGCAGACTTCCTGAAGAGCACACCCGCTGTCGGCAGGCCAAGCTTAGTCCTTAGGGGAACGAACCCCTTACTGAGTCTCCAAAGAATCAAAAGGATCGGAGTCATCGACTGGCTGGGGACGCCGAATGATCTCAGCCTTGGGGGGCACCGGTCGCACAACTCGCGGCTGAGGCCGGGGCTGGACGACAGGGCGCGGACGACCACCTCTAGAGTTCGTCTTAGAACGACGACGTACCGTCTTCCGCCTGAGAGGCTGAGGCGGAGTTGGCGCAGCGATGGCGGCGTCTAACGAGTCAACGATGGGCGTCACCTTACTTGGTCCACCGTCGGCCCGTACATTCAAAGCACCAGCTGACAATGAAGAGGCCGCCGTCGACGGAGGCTCTTTCGGAGACTCTGACGTCGAAGGGGAGGTGTTCGTTGAGAACCACCAAAGGCCGATCGCTAGAGCTGTCGCGGCGAGGGCCAAAGTCCACACGACACCTGACCGCCCTGAAGCGCGTCGCTCTGGCTGCTCATCGCTCTGGAGCGCCCAAGCGAGTTCGTCGGTCGGGATCGTGATTCCTGCACCGGTGAGTGACACATCTAACTTGGGCAGCAAGATGGAGTCGCCGGTCCAAGAACCAGATTTCACACCAATAATCAGCCGATCTATGTCTTCAGCCATCTCATCTGCAGACTGGTATCTACGGGCTCGATCCTTGGCTAGGGCCTTGAACACGACGGCCTCAACATTCGCAGGGATGTCCAGATCAGGTCGAAGCTCTCTAAATCTTGGCGGGGCGACGCTTGAATGCGCGAGCATGACGTTGAGCGGGTTATCGCTATCGAAAGGCACGCGCCCCATCAGCACCTCAAAAAAGATGATCCCCAAAGAGTAGAGATCCGCGCGATGATCCAACGAGACATCTTTCGATTGCTCCGGCGCCATGTACCGAGGCGTACCAAACACCGAGCCCGCCTGAGTCAGGGTCGCCTGCTCCTCTTCCGGTTGACGTAATTTAGCGACGCCGAAATCCAAGACTTTTACGAAGTCCGTCTCATCATCGACCTCGGTGAGGAAGATGTTCTCAGGTTTAAGGTCCCGATGAATAATGCCTTGCCGGTGTGCTTCTCCGACAGACTTTAGGGTTTGCCTCATGATGTTGAGACTTCGGCTGACCGACAGGCCCTTTTGGGCTTGAGTAGCCGCATGGAGGGTCTGCCCCTTCAGGTGCTCCATCGCGATGTAGAGCAGCCCATCAGATTGACCGAAGTCATACACCGAGATCGTGTTGGGATGATTAAGGCGGCTCGCAGCCATCGCCTCCTGATGGAACCTGCGGACGATGCTGGGGTTCTCTGCATATTCTCGATGCAGCACCTTGAGCGCGACGGTCCTCTTAACCGAGGGCTGCTCGGCCAGATAGACCGCCCCCATTCCTCCCCGACCTAGGGGGCCTTTGATCACGTATCGTCCGCCTATGGAGCGTCCAACCAAGGTCGACTCCCGATGACCCACCTCAGGAGGACTCCATTGGCCATACTCATCTCCGCGCAGCGAGTCTCCGGCGTCATCTGCATGCGTCAGGGCAAAGCCCGAGGGAAATCCACCCCTTGGAGGTATAGACGGCAACATCTGCCCCGGGACGTCAGAGACATCTGCCAGAGTGGGCGCTCGAGCGGCAGGGCTGTCAGTGTTGCCACCAACCCGCTCGGTGACAGCCCCCAGGAGGGTGTCTGAACCATCGCGCGGACAGATCATTAGGTCACCACGATAATCGCAGGTCGGACAGCTACGTACCTCCGCCTCTTTGTGGTTCTCTGTCACCGAAGTTCACCTCTCGACATGCAGGCTATTGCGAGTGTCTCACAGCAGTCAAAAACGTTGTTATGACACCCACTTAATTACGTCTAATGACAAAGTGCCTTGATCCTGAAGCCATGAGCGAGCAATATCCGCCCCCATGAAAGATAATAGAAGTTATTACGACGATTTCGCGAGTTGGTACGAGAATGAGCGCCACCATGGCTACCATGCTCTACTCGATCAGCTGCAGATAGAGGTGGCGACTCCTCTGTGCGAAGGTAAGGACGTTCTCGAGATTGGCTGCGGGACTGGGATGATCTTGAAAGAGATCGCGCCGGTCGCGAAGAGCGCTGTTGGGATCGACATTAGCCCTGGAATGCTTGAGCAGGCATCGGCACGCGGACTCGACGTGCAGGTGGCAAGCGCAACGGAGCTACCCTTCGAAGACGAATCGTTCGACGCTGTGTACTCCTTTAAGGTCCTCGCGCACATTGAAGAGATTGAGACCGCGATGTCCGAAGTAGCCAGGGTCCTTCGACCCGGTGGTCGGGCCGCTCTTGAGTTCTATAATAAGCGCTCTCTTCGATACCTTATTAAGCGACTCAAGCAGCCTCACGCGGTCAGTGAGAGCACGACCGACGATATGGTGTACACCCGGTATGACAGCATCGGCGACGTGCAGCGATACCTGCCAGAAAATCTCTCCGTAGATGAGGTCCGCGGCATTAGGGTGTTTACCCCTTTCGCTCAGGTTCACCTCGTCCCTGGGATTCGTCAGGCCTTCGCCTACGCCGAGCGTACCGCTCGCGACGCCCGAATCACTCGGGGCTTTGGCGGTTTTCTCGTCGTCATGGTGTCGCGCACCTAAATCGCGCGGCGCTCGCCTGCACGGCAGCCCAGTGCTCCTTCCCGATCTCATCCCAAGTCTGACGCACCCCGTATCGTGTGTGCGCCTCTCTTAGATTCAAGCAGATCTCATCATCGCCGAGCAGCGTCTTCACTGCCGAGGCGAGATCCTCAACATCGTCCGGCTGAACCAGCACAGCTCCGGACTTCTCCGCGAGAGCGACCAGACCACCGGTCGCGGTCGCGATCGTGGGTACACCGGCCGCGACAGCCTCAACGACGGCCAGTGGGCTCCCTTCACGACGCCCGTCAAGGCATCGACTGGGCTGAACAAACAGGTCGCTCTCGGCCAGTAGACCTTCTCGCTCCTCGGCTGACACCACGCCGAGCGGGACAAACTCGACGCCTCGCTCCCTAGCTCGCTGCACAAGGGTGTCCAGCTCAGGTCCCTCTCCAGCGGCGCACCACACGTAGTCCTCTGCATCCACCAGGGCCTCAAGCAAGATATCGAGCCCCTTGATCGGGACGAGGCGTCCAATCGTGCTGATGACCCGGCGCCCTTGAGCGATTGACCGTATCCGTCGACGATACTCTTCACAGGGCTGCGCCCTCGTGATCCCCATCGGGATGACCGTAAGACAAGTTTCAGAGGGCCGCCCAAGGCAGGCTATGTATCGGTCCCTGAGATCTTCACTCACAAAAGTAATCCCCATCACCTTCCGGTCGATGAGTCGAGCGAGCGGACGACCCCCTCTCCGCTCAAGTAGAGCGATGTCACTCCCATGCGCGTAGCCATGAACTGGAGTGCACAGACGACGACCGGCCGCCAAAGCAGCCAAGGCTGATGGAATCAACCAGTGCGCGACGAACATCTCATCTGGGCGCACCAAGCTAGTCGCGCGCCAAAGCATCCCTACCGAAGTTACGCCGCCAGCGAAGGTGCCCATCACTGGCCGGCGCTTAAGATATTCGGGAGCGCCCGCTCCCGAGAGGATGGCTCCCGGGCTGTAATAGGTGTGCCGGGTTAGCCCCGGCAAACTGTAGTCTCCCTCAGGCGTCAAGAGACGGACCTGATCTCCATGAGACTGCATAGAGCGGGCCCATTCAGCGACAAACCGACCTGCATAATCTCGTTCATCATTCGGAAAAGACGTAGTGATCGCGAAGAGGTTCAAGACGTTCTATTCGTGGGTCAGGAGGTAGAACGCACGGAGCTGGTGAACGTCGGGCGTTCCGACTCTATCTGGACAGCCAAGGCGGGGTCGCAATTGACCTGAACTTGCCGTCGGAAGGCTCTCTGCCGAAACCATCTCCGTAGACCAGACCGCACCAAGAGCCAGAGGATAGGGAAGGCCACCCGATGGACGCGAATACCGGAGATCTCCGTATCGTAGATGGGGCTTACCGGTCGGTCGACAACCCGTTGATCCTGCTCGGCGAGCTTAGCTAAGAGATCATTAGGAAAACCATACCGCGGGTAAAGATCGGCGAGCGGGAGCCTCCGCAACGAGGGATTGGCGATGGCCGTGTACCCACATTGAGAGTCGCGAACATCGCGATAGCCCGTCGCATAGCGCGTCAGGACCGTCAGCACTCGATTGCCAAAGAGGCGCACGCTCGGCATCACCTGCTTGAGCTGCGGGTGGCCCATTCGATCACCCTTCACGTAGTCAGCGTCTCCTTCGACCAGAGGGTCCAGGAGCGAAGACATCTCCCTGGGATCCATCTGTGCGTCGGCCCCGACCACCACCGTCAAAGCGGCCTCGAGGGCGAGCGCTCGGCGATAGCCCGTCACGATGGCCCCACCAACCCCTAGGTTCTCTGGATGCCGAACCAACTCGATTTCGCTGCGTGGGTGATTAAGAGCGACCTCAGCGGTCGCGTCGGTGCTGGCGTCATCTACCACGATGATGTGGTCGATGAAGTCAGGTAGACCAGCCAAGGTGATCGGCAGAAGTCTAGCCTCGTTGTGGGCCGGAATCACTACGGCGACGGTTCGATCACGATACACCGGGCTCCGCCTCCTTCATCCGGCTCAAGACCACACTCGATAAGAGGGCCGGAGTATGCCAGACCCACCCATGATTATCGAGTGCTATAGGTGATGGCTGCGTCACCGAGTAAGCGCAGGGTGGGTTCCTAGTTAACTGCGACGCAAACGCATCCGCTTCTTCTTGGGCAATCTCGCAGGTAGCGGTTCGATGACGACCGGCCCTTCAACCTTAGCCTGGCATCCAAGACGCTCCCCTGTAATGTGGAAGATATTACCCATTTTGTCTTTCTCGAGAGTCTGTGGATCGCTCAAATTCTCGGGGTTCTCTAAGACGCGCACCTTGCATTGAACACACGCGCCTATCCCGTTACAGAGGGTCTGCACTGGAGCGTCACACATGCGAGACGCCTCGAGCAGATCGGTCCCGTGTTCAACCTCGACAGACCACTCCCCTGAGCTGTTTACGAATCGAACGGAGTACCGCGTGGTCATGTCATCACTCACCCTGGTCTGCCTGAGTGTCCTGATCCACAGTGAGCGCTCCTACATAGCAGGCGTGAGCCGCATCCCGTAACCTCTCCGCCCGCTCAACCGGATCACCATGCTGCCCAATAGAGCTGGGGTAAATCGGCGGTAGAACGGTGATGGAGCACGCTCTGTCAGCGCGAATAGAGAGGTCCTTGGCGCCGGATGACATG
>CALELH010000167.1 GCA_937902595.1 uncultured Myxococcales bacterium | reverse complement strand
GTATCTTCGCGAAGTGTAGCCAGAGCTGACAGACCGCCTTGGTCGCGATGACGTTCTCTTTTTCAAAATCATCGCGGAGGAAGAACGGCGCCAAGAACGGTCCAGTAGATCCTACAAAGATAGCCAGGAAGCCGACGACTAAACCAACCGGAGCGTACACCCAGACGGGGACGTTTCTAAGACCAGGTTTGTATCGACGATAGATCAGAAAGCAGAGAATGAAGACGCCAATGCCAGGTTTGAACCAGGCGAGCTTGGTCCCAGACCAGACCATCGTCGCGGCGATGAGCCCTAAAGTGGCCGGGCCTACATAGGTGAGAAAGATCCTCCAACGAACGTGGGGTAGAAAGAGAGCGGTCCGCACACCATTTGAGCAGAGCTGAACTACGCCGTGCACAGGAACAACCCACGCCGCGGGTAGCATGGCCGCCATTACGCCGAGCAGAACCATCCCACCACCCATCCCAAGCACACCAGAGATGGTCGCTGTGACAAAGGCCGCGACGGTAAGCAGGGCTACGCTGATAAGACTCATGGTCTATGTCCAATCATTCTCTCTTGGGAGAATTATGGCGATCTCCTCCATGACAGCCAGCGAAAACGTCCCAGATATGACCAGCGATGTTAGCGCCCGCCCATGGTGCAGAAGGCCAAATTATGTCCGATGTGCACTCAGCAGTACTGCCCATGCTATGAAATGACGGCGTGGAACACGTCTTCAAGGAGCGGATTGAGTGAATAGAGACATCGCGATTTTATGTTTCATAGCCACTCTCTCCGTCGGACTGTCTGCCTGCGATTCGAACACTCCAAGAGATCAAGAGATGGGCAACATCCCACAGAGCGACGCTGGGCGACCGACGTCTGGCGTGCTGGAGTACCACCTTGAGTGGGACACCGAGGGTGTCGAGCGAATCGAGACAGGTTGGGAGCTCGTGACGGATCTGGGCTACACCGTTCAGATCGAATGGGGATATGTCGTCACGTACAGCGTCTCGCTCGTGCCCTGCCCGATGGCGTCGCTCTCTCCCGTCTTACAATTGATTGAGTGGGTCTTTCCCAGCGCCTATGCAGGTCACGGGGACATCGCTGACCAATCGGCTATCGAGGCTTCCATCGCTGAATCCTTATTAGACATGTCGTCCCGAGTGATACGAAGGACCGACATGAGCGAGTCACGATATTGCGACGCGTTCATCCTGTTCGCGCGCGGAGACCTGGGCACGATCACCGATGAAGCTGACCTCGATGCCGATGGGATCAGCGTGACCCTAAGGGGGCGATGGCTACCGCCCGGCGGGATGACACCGACCCCCCTCGTCATCGAGACAGACCTCGCGCGTGGGGAACTTCAATCCAGCTTCGATCAGTCAGCGGACGCGCTCATCAATCGTCCAATCGAGATTGGTCCAGACAGCCCTGGCGCACGAATCCGGTTCGTTCGCTCTCTCTCGACCCTATTCGACGGCATAGATTTCGAGACGGCTTTGGAGCGCACCGTCGCGCGAGGTGTCCTCAGAAATCTCGCGGAGAAGACTACCTTCTCACGAGAGTAGCCGACCTTAAGTGCAGTTCCTGTATACCGAGACGACCGCCGTGCGGTCATCTCCACCCATGTTGGCGGTCACACCAACGCTGGGTATAGACGGCACCTGATATCCACCGCAGAGCCCCTTAGATTGACGCCAAATCTCGACCGCCTGCTTCACGCCCGTAGCGCCCACTGGATGCCCAAAACCTACGAGTCCTCCTCCCGTATTTATTGGCAATGAGCCGCCGATTTGGGTCTCGCCCTGACGCAGCAGATGAGCCCCTTGACCGGGCTGAGCAAAACCGAGGGCCTCGTAGGACAGAATCTCGGCGACGGTAAAACAGTCGTGCACCTCGGCGATGTCAACGTCGGAGGCGGAGACCTCGGCCAGCCCATAGGCCTTCTGGGCGGCGTGGGCGACGTTGCTCAACGCGAGCGGCGACGCGTCCTCTTGAATTGGGGCCGCCGCGACCACACAAGCGAGCACCTCGATGACGTCCTCTCGATGACGGCCAAGTTTTGCCAGCCCGTCCGCTGAGGCAAGAACCAAAGCGGACGCGCCATCGGAGACCTGTGAACAGTCCGAGATCCTGAGCCAGGGGTTTAGGTCTGGATTACTCAGAAAGTTTGGATTGGAGGAAGACGCCTCTCGCGCCTTCTCAAAGGGCATGGAAGCTGCTCGCATGTGCGCGAGTGGGTTCAGATTGGCGTTCCCGTAGGCTTTAACGGACGCGAGCGCTAAATCATCAAGGGTCGTCTCCGTCTCAGAGACCACCTTCTTTATCCTCTGGGCGAACAAGGCCGGGAAGGTGAAGGGGTCGAGGTCCCGTTGCCTCTTATAGTGGGACGCCCTCGCGAGAAAGTCCGCTCCCACGACAGCGTTGTAGGTTGTCTGGACCTCAACGCCGACGACATAGACAAGATCGGCGCCTGCTCGAATGGCATCAACACCTGCGGCCATAGCGAGGCCACCAGACGCGCACGCACCTTCGAGGCGAGCGATGGGCTTCCCCGATAATCCCGGCATACTCCCGGCGACCATAGCCCCCAAATGACCCTGATTATCGAACAGTTCGCCGACAAAGTTACCGACGTAGGCGCGGTCAAAGATGGAGCCGTCTACCTCAAAGAGGGCACAAACATCGGCGGCGATCGTATCTAGATACCCCTCGGTGTCCGGGTTCTCGCGCACTCCATAATCGGGGTGCTTCTTCCATATATAGTCGGGATTGAATTTACCGATGAACTGGGTGTGAACTCCACCCGCGACGAAGACGGATCGCATAGCCACCTCCAGGCTGTCAGCGACGCGACTAAGGCAAGAACCAGTCGCGCAAAGTCAGGATAAAATGACGGAAGGACGCCGTCTCAATTCGATCAAGACGAATCGGGTAATTTTCGGCGATAAGTCGATAATTAGCGGCTGAGGGCCGAGCACCAAACGCCTCAAAAAGCGCCAGCATCGCGTCACGCGGCTGGTCCGGTTGCTCCGACTCCATGGGCCAGTGGCCAGACTCTGCCAGCCATCGACGGAGATCATGGCCTCGCAGGCCTGGTACCCGAGAGAACACTCGGTGGGCTTCCAAGAGCCAGCCCTCTAGGGAGGGGTTCACAACGATGGCTTGGGCATCTGCGTCCCATGCCGTCGCGAGTGTCTCATTCAGTGAGGATTGGAGCACTTCAGGCTCACGCTCATCCGCGCATCGATCGGCGTCCAAGATCACTAAGCAGTGGTTAAACCGCTGGCGATTCAAGGCTGCCAGCTCGCCGCCTGAGCGCGCGAGCAACCGCGAACGTCCCAGAGGAACAGAGATCACCTCATAGGTGATCTCTCGAATGCCCAGATGTCGAGTCCTCTCAAGGAGACCCTCGATGACAGCCTTCCAATGGCTGCCTGGACAGATGACGCATAAGTCGTCCATTAAATGATTCCCGCCGAGAAGACGACTGGCATCGCGATGTCCTCATTGGACTCTAGCAGCTCTATCT
>CALELH010000166.1 GCA_937902595.1 uncultured Myxococcales bacterium | reverse complement strand
TGAAGAGTGTGATGACGGAAACGCCATCGTAGGCGATGGATGCGCTCCTACCTGTTTGCTGGAAATCGATGCGCCGCGAGGCTTAGAGCCCGATAGCGTGGAGGATCCTAACCTGCTGGCGTTCGACGAAAATCAGCACGCAGAGGTGCTCTATAGCAACGTCCCGGCCGATGACCAGGATTGGTTCAGCTTCTCTCTCGACGGCCCCGCCTTCGTGACGATCTGGAATCACGCATGGGACAACCCAGAGCGATGCATTGGAGACACGGTCATTGAGCTTCAGAGCGACGAGGGGGCGAGCCTCGCGTTTAATGATGACGCGCGTGGCGGCATGCCCTGTTCGCGTATCTTCCGCCAACTCGAAGCCGGCGATTACCTGATCCGGGCTGGAACCTATAATGAGAGCCGCGAGGCCGGCCCCAACGTGATCAACGTCGATTACGTCCTCATTCGAGCCGAAGGAGAGGCGTGTGACAATGACGGTCTCACCCAATGCGAAGGGGGATTGGAATGCATCGGAGCGGTCTGCGCGGAGCCCGTCTGTGGTGACGGCGCCCCGGGTGGCGACGAAGAGTGCGATGACGGAAACGACAATGATGCCGATGGGTGCGACTCGGACTGCACCATACAGCCAGTAGGCGAGGGCTTCGCTTGTGGAGGAGAGAACCTCAATTGCGTCGATGGGGCATATTGCCCCGACGGAGATGAGCCGGTGTGTACGGCTCACGTCTGCGGTGATGCGGTGCTCGGGAACAACGAGCAATGTGACGATGGTAATGATGATGACTCCGATGGCTGTAACGCTGATTGTCTCTTCACGCCTACGAACGCTGATGTTGAGCCGGACAGCCGCGCGGAAGGGTACCCCCTCGACCTGGCCGATGGTCAGGCAAAGGTGGCTTTCGAGATCAGCCCCGCCGTCGACTCCGATTGGTTCTTCTTCACTCTAGAGGAGCCGACCCGAGTACGGCTCTGGGTGAGCACCCTCGACGGTGGATGCAACGGTGATCCTCGCATGAGGCTATATGAAGCGGGTCCGGATGGGGTCGCCGAGGGCGTCGGACCGATGGCCGAGAATGATGACGGTCGCAATGGCCGCTGTCCCGAGCTGAATAGCGAGGACAATAACGAGCTGGACCCGTTGCCCGCCGGGCGCTACGGAGTCGAGGTACGCCACTACAGTAATTTCGGAGGCCTGGTCGACTGGAACTTTCTCCGCGCCCGTATCCTTGGAGCGCCCCCCAGCGTGGGTGAAGCCTGTATCGTCGATGACCGCTTCGGACCCTGCCCCGATGAGACGTATTGCAGCGAAGACACGAACCTCTGTACCGCTCACGTCTGTGGCGACGGTATCCTTGCGGCCGGAGAAGAGTGCGATGACGGTAATGACGAAGCCGCCGATGGCTGCGACGCGTGCGCTCGCAGCCTTGTGGGCATCGGTTTCCCGTGCAACGGACCGGAGTGGGGGTGGAGGAGAGTCATGGCGTGTGTCCCAGAGGGATACTGTCCAGACGTGGTCGACGCCGACGTCAACTGCGTAGCCCACGTCTGCGGCGACGGCATCCTCGCGGTCGGGGAAGAGTGTGATGGCAGTGAAAACTGCAGGGAGGACTGCACCTTCGCGTCTCGGGACGCCAGCAACGGCGGCGACTTCAATGGCGCCCTCGCGTTAAATGAAGAAGACGCATATATCCTGAACCTGGAGAGACCAGTACAGCTGACGGTTGAGACCAGTGATGGCGATGGCGGCTGTCCAGGTGACACGCGCATAGAGCTCTATGACGCGGAGAGCGACCAGCTGATCGAGGCCGACGAGGATAGCGGAGTGGATCTTTGTTCTCGGCTGGTGACGCTTCTGGATCCGGGCGTCTATCGTATCGTAGTTGCGGCATCGATGGCCGTTATTATCGGCGATTACCGGCTGTCCGTGACGTTCCGAGAGGTCATCGGCGAGGGCGGTGTCTGTGAGAGAAATGAAGAGAACGTTATCTGTGCGGAGGGGATGATTTGTCTGCAGGGCGAAGAGGATGGCCTCGGCACATGTGGTCAGTTACCGCCAACGCCTGAGCCGGAGGGCGTCGATGAAGTAGAGCCCAATAACACCAGCGACGAGGCGATGGTGATCGCTGCGGGCATTAGGGTGAACGCGTCGATCGGCGACGGCGGTTCAGATGTAGACATCTATGCCGTGACCCTAGAGGTCGAGGGCGAATTGACCGTCTATACCGGAGATGGCGCGGGCGGCTGTAATGGTGACACGCGGCTGTATCGAATCGATCCAGCGCTCTTTGAAGTGTTCGACATCGACCAGGCGCTCATCGCTTTCGATGATGATGGCGGCGCCGACTCATGCAGTCGCTTGGTGGAGACCCTACCCGCCGGGACCCATTACTTTCTGGTGGATGAGGTCGGCCGGAACGCTGAGCTCGACTATCACTTCACGGTGATCCTCCCCGAGCCGGGGCTCGCTGAGGGGGAGCGATGCGACGCCTTCGGGTTAGAGAACTTCTGCGAAGAAGGTACTGAATGCTTTGACGGGGACGAGAACGGGGACGGCAATTGTGCCGTGATCATGCCCACGGTTTGGGGTGACAACGCAGGGGGCATCGAACAGGATGGTTTCGACCTCTGGGAGCTAAATATTGAAGAGCGGCAGTGGGTCAGCATGCAGACCAGCGATGGCGCCGAGGGCTGCCCCGCTGACACGGTTCTTTACCTGTTTCGCTGGGAGAACGAACGATACACTCTGATCACCTCCGATGACGACGGAGGGGTAAACACCTGCAGTCTGCTCCAGACCGTCACTGAGCCTGGACGTTATGTCGTCGCCATTACCGGATGGAGAGGTGGGGTGGTAGATGCCTATGTATTGACGCTTCAGGGCTCGCCCATTCGGGCCGAGGGCGTCGGCTGCGACCGAGCAGGGATCCTCGATAGGTGTGATGAGGAGGCGGGCCAGGCTTGCGTACCTACTGTAGACGGGCCGTCCTGCCAGGTGGTCTGGTCGATGGTAGAGGAGGTTGAACCAGATATGACCACCGCGGACGCCTCGGCGCTGACCTTGAGGAGCAACACTCGGGTCAACGCGTCGCTCACCGCGGGCGACGATGACTACGATGTTTTTGTCGTGTCTGTCGATGGCGAGACCCGTGTTCAGGTCTGGACGGGTGATGGCTTAGGTGGGTGCCCCGCCGACACGGAGCTGTACCAGATCGACGGCGCGATTCTCGACGCCGATGGCGTTGGTGCAGCTATCGATAATGCTCTGGCCTACGACGATAATGGGGGAGCCGGGAACTGCTCAAGCCTCTCCGCGCTCATGGAAGCGGGGACGTATTACTTCGCGGTGCGTGAAGATGAACTCGGCTCTGATATTCCAGCATATGTCTTCACCACAATCATGACCCCCGTGGCCGGTGACGGTGAACTCTGCGACGCGGCGGGAGAATTCTTGGCCTGCGGCGAAGAGCTGAGCTGTGTCGTTGAAGAAGATGCCCTCGACGGTGTCTGCGAAGGCGCCGACGCTCCCTGAAGTCCGTTGAACCTTTTCTTAGCTGTCTCGACGACCTGAGCTTCACAGACGGATTCGACAGGAGCCGATGGACCGACGATGGGTTCATCGGCTCCGAAAATGTTGGGACGCCCGATCTTTAGGGTGGAAGTTAGGTAGGGGACTCATGGACGGGGATCGCTGGGTACGTCCAAGCGTGGACCGCACCCGGCGCGGGCACACGAAGCTCAGGCCTCGGGTTAAGGGGGGGGGGTCTCACTGTACTGGGCGTCTCGTCGGGCAGGGGACAGGTGCAATGCGACGGCTGAGCGAGTGTCTAGGGACACCTCCTAGCGACTCTCAGAGTGATGCGTGTCCTGTTTCTCGAAGATGTGAGTTGGCTCGGTGTGACGTGGTGGGCGCAGGGAGCTATCCAGCGAACAGCCGCACTCTTTCGACGGAGTGATTTACTGCTGCTCTGTTTCTGAATGCTGCTTCTGTATCGAAGAGGGGCTCCTTGTCACCAGGGAATTCAATCAGCGGTGAGTCGCTGACACCTGGCCACCGCTTTGAGCATCGACCAGGGTTGTCCAAGAAGGTCTGAAGTCCGTATGATTTCATTGACCGCGGTGACGCCGTCGCCTGCTCGTAGATATAATCATTTGTTGTGGGGTCAAGATGACTTTCAGGGGTGCGTACTGCCTGGTCGGAACGCTTTCGGTTTTTTTCATCGGATGCGACGGGGCTTCAACGGTTAGCCGATGGGATGGAGGCACGCGTTCACCGGATATGGATACACGTGTGCAGGACGCGTCCAGTCCGAGTCCAGAGCGGCCATGCGAGGGGAAAGTGGATGGGACCGTTGTTGCGACGGGGACCTTTGCTGAATGTACCTTTGACGATTCGTGTGTGGAGTCGGGGGTTCGTCGTCGGGTCGATCAGGCCTGCGCGGCGGGTGAGGTGACTGATCTCGAGATCACCGAGCCATGTACAAGAGACACGAGTGGTCTAGTCATCACCGAGGGCGTCCTGGGGGTCTGCGAGTACCTTGACGGATGCGCTGAGACTGGGACTCAGAGTCGGACTGATCGGGTGTGTGCGGACGGCGTGATTACCGACAAACTTGTCACGCAGGATTGTGGCCGAGAGACCGATGGGGTCGTCATCACTGAAGGCGCCTTCGAGCCGTGTGCCTACGCTGATCCATGTATGGAGTCGACCACCCGCGCTCGGGTCGACTTAGTGTGCGCTGATGGCGTCGCTACCGAAAGCCTGGTGACCGAAGCGTGCCAACGAGATACGGACGGCGTGGTCTTGAGCGAAGGGGCCTTCGCTGCCTGCGCCTATCCTGATCCATGCGCTGAATCGACAACCAGAAGCCGAACAGACCGCGTCTGCGTCAACGGGGTCGCGACTGACACCGAGACCTCCGAAGATTGTCTACGAGAGACGGATGGGGTTGTGGTGAGCGAGGGCGCCTTTGAGGCCTGTGTTTACGGGGACGCGTGCGCCCAGGATGGAGCGCAGAACCGTACGGACCGAGTCTGCCAGGGGGGCCTAGCAACCGACTCTATCGTGTCACAGGCGTGCCGTCGTGAGACCGAAGGTGTGATCGTAAGCGTCGGTCGATTTGACGCCTGCATCTACGCTGATGCATGCGCGCAGGGTGGCACGCAGACCCGCACGGACCGAGTCTGCCAGGGCGGAGTTTTCGCCGACAATGTCGTCTCCGAAGCATGTCAGCGTGACACGGACGGCGTCATCGTGAGCGAGGGGGCGTTTGGGCCCTGCCTCTTCGCCGATGAGTGTACGACATCGGGGACCCAGAGTCGTATGGACCGTGTCTGTGCAGAGGGAGCTATCACGAACCGTGAGGTGCCCTCCGAGTGTAGCCGAGAGACGGACGGGGTGATTTTGCTGGAGGGCGTCTTTGGTGCCTGCGCGTATCTCGATGACTGCGCCGAGAATGGGACTCAGCGTCGTACGGACCGAGTGTGTCTGGCGGGCTCAGTTTCGGAAGCCTCGGTGGACGGTGAATGTCAGCGAGAGACCGATGGTCTCGTGTTGACCCCCGGTGTCTTCGGGGCGTGTGAATACGACAGCAACTGTTCAACCTCCGGTACGAAAGAGCGCACCGATGAGCTCTGTGTAAACGGCGTCGCGACGCCGACCGCCATCCCATCCATTGACGGCTGCGACCGTGATCCTGTGGTCGGTTGGTCCGACTGTGGCGAGGCCGGGTGCTTCGATGTGACCTCGAGTCTCCAGAATTGTGGTGCGTGCGGCGTAGCATGCCCCGCGAACAGTATCTGCTCCGAGGGCGCCTGTGAGTGTGTGGGGAATCGGCAAGGGCCCGCGTGTGAAGCCTGCTTGCCCAACTTTGTCGGACAGGAGTGCGACCAGTGTGCCGAGAACTTCAGGGGGCCTCGATGTGATGAGTGCGAGCCCGGCTTGGCTGGCCCGGCGTGTGACCAGGAGCTAGAGGTCGCCTATGAGCGCTACGAGCGGCAGCCCGGAGTCACCTTTACCCCCGTACCGGCGGCGATTCCATTACCCATGGACGCGTGCGCCGCCAAAGCGCAACAGGTGGTCTTCGACGGCGAAGAGCTAGGGGCCGATTGCGCCGTGCCTGAAGACACCTGCGCTCGCATCCTTGACGGCGCGGAGGTGGTCTGTTCGGGTGGAATGACGGTGGATGGGATCCTCTGGATGTCGTCGAGCTCGGTCGACTCGGCGACGCTGCTCATCGCCGACTTTGTGGAGGTGAGCGGGACCGGCGAATTCCACGTCGCGGGTGCGGCGGTCGACCGACCCTACGCGCAACGCGCCGAGATTTTTCTCCGACATGAATACTGCGGGAAGCCTGAAGATGGTTTCGACGCGGACTTCGCGGCTGAGAGTGTGGAGGCCTGTCAGCGGAAGGGCAAGTTTCAGTCGATGGCGGGCCTAGTGAAGATCGCGGGTCAGCCTAAGACGAGCTGGTCCCTACTGACTCACGACTCCCGCGAAACCCACGCCATCGAGCCTAACCTCATCAAGGTCGACCATTGTGAAGGCTGGCGGCCTGGTGATGTCCTATCGGTCGCGGCGACTGGCGG
>CALELH010000165.1 GCA_937902595.1 uncultured Myxococcales bacterium | reverse complement strand
TGATCAGAACGACACGCATCGCGACAAAGTCTGATCTCTCGACATCATCCATGTCCCAGAGCTCAGCCTGGTGCCCAGCTGCGATCAGCGCTTCTACTGTCCGCTGAGCTAAGCCCTCTGAGTTATATGTCTCAGTCCCATAGAGGACGTGGATCGGTTGCATGGTTGTCGGAAACACTCCTACACAGCGCGTTGGACTCACCAATCGCTCTAATGTGTTGAGTATCGCTCAGAGTGAGGAATTCTTGAAGACCGTCTGCAATACGGTGAACGTGAGGCTAACGACGCCCTGGGCTGCCCCAGCCACCATCGCCGTATTCATCGCGGCCACTCCGCCATGTAGCGCCGTTACTATTGTCCGCTCTGCTGGAGCTCAAGACCAAGCTGTGCCCGGTCTCTCTGTCAGGCCAAGGCGCCTCGATCGCATATCTCACTTGGTCGACGAGCTGTCCTTCATTGTCATACAAAAGCACCGATCCATCGCCGTTACTCAGCTGAAGGTTACCCAACTCACCGTCCGCGTTCACGCCCCCATTCTCGCCACGATCCCGACTCCCTGCCAAAACGCGATACTCGTTCGCACCGATTCGGCCAGAGAGCTCAACTCGGAGGTCCGCACAGTTCTGTAACCACCACCCATCAAGGTTGATAGGACGGTCCGAAATATTGTGTATCTCGATGAACTCGCGGCCCGTGTCGCGCCCTCGCGGGTCATCCTGAATCTCTGTGATTACGACATCTCCGACCTCGGGAGCTCCGACCTCGGCGATACACTCGCTCGCCTCACACTTGTCCGGGATCCCGCCACAGTGAGTGACCTCCAGGTCCTCGTCTCCACGGGGGATAATCTTCTGATGATCAAAGCTGAAGTGTAGTATCCCAGTAGCCCTCGCGATGAAGTCGCCACGCGCAGGCTCGTAGGTCAGCTCAACTTCATCCTCAATTCGAAGACCACCCGATACTACAAACATGTCAAAGTCCCGCGGACAATCGGGGGCGGTCGTCCTCACACTGGCGTGTCGAATCTCCACCAAAACTGACTCAAGCGCCTCGGTCAGGTCACCGCCATCCGCGATACGGGTCGGGTCGCTCACCAAGATTGGCTCCGGAGAAGGCCCCTGACTTGTAATAACCAACGCGTCCCCGTCGTCGCCCAACTGCAGCTCAGTCAGCGTGTAGAACTCCATGAGACTTCCTCGAACGCTAATCCTCGATCCAGCCCTGAGCTCTGGATTCAAGGTGCGGTTCCGCGTGAATACCCAGAGCCCGCTGTAGGCGCCCCCTTCTGGGTCTTGAATCGCGAAGTCATCACCATAGACGGCCGTCACGATGACGTTCGGCAACTCCACTTCAACCCGTTCATCACTAAACCCATCACCATCTCCATCACGAAAACTAGGCGCATCAGGACAGCGGGGATCACGTAGATCGCGAATCCGTAACTGACCACCCTCAGCCCGGCATCGAGCTTGGAGGTTCAGTGGTGGCTGAGCTGGAGCCGCTGGTGGATCAATGCACGCGTTGGCAAGCAGTGACGCGTCTCCTGCGCCAGAGTCGACCACACCGGAGTCTAATCGCGGTGGTCCCGAATCAATAAACTGAACCCCGCTGTCGGGGATCGCTGCATCCGTTCTAAGGCCTGGCCCCTGATCCGACTGAGTCCCCTCGTTAGAGTTCTCATCCTGACAACCAAAGCCGCCGAGCAAGATCGCTGTAAGTAATAAATAGATTCGCATGGTGCGCGGCACCCTATGGAATCGGGCCGTTCGGTTCAAGTGGGAAGATCCGAAGACTACAGATTTCTACCTAGATAGCGTCCCTGCTCCCACTCAATAGAGTACGGTTTCTCCGCCTCCATCTGACCCTGAGTGAGATATCCCTTGTCCACAAGTCGCTCCATGATCTCGGTAGCACGATATCCCCAATAGGGCATTCTCGGCGTATGGCCCCTACGTTTCATCGAGCCCCCTCTCCTGGGTGCAGGTTTCAACATCGCGAGAAAGACAGCCTCCCTGGGTGTAAGTTGGCGGGCGTCCTTTTGAAAGTAATACCGGGCAGCACGAGCGATCCCGAAGATGTTGGGACCAAACTCAATACAGTTCAAATATAGCTCCAAGACTCGCTGTCTAGAGACGACATGAGTGATCCGAGCTGCCACCAAGATCTCCTGAAGCTTCCGAGCGAGGGTCTTGGTTCGCGTCAGGAATAGATTCTTTACGAGCTGCTGCGTCACTGTCGATCCGCCGTAGACAAAGCGTCCGTGCTCCAAGTTCAACCGCAGCGCTCGGCCCACCAACCCTGGGTCGATTGGTCTGTTCCGATAAAAATGGATCTCCTCACTCAGATACGCTGCAGCCCCAACGTAGGCGGGTAACTCTGCCAGAGGAACATAGTCCTTCGTACCCGGCCCAACCTCTATCTCAGCCCCGCCTTCGACTCCCTCTCTCACACCAAGAATAAATGAGCGATTCAACCAAGCGACGTCATCCAGCGTCAATTGCGTGCCATGAGGTAATCGCGCGCTTGGGTGCCCTACGGGATCCGTGTTCAACCTTGAGATTCGACAGGAGCGGATGACATCTCTGAACTTGAGCTTAATCTCCTTAGGCCTCCTCAGAGGCCAAGTAAGCCGCACTTTGGGCGCGAAGGTCCCCGTGGCTGCTACCCGCTGATATGGACCGAGCAAGTTCTTTGGCAAGGCTGCAATAGCCGCCTCACAGGGTAATGACTCCCCGGCTACCCGAACCTCCAGTTTGGGTTCGTCGGGCCAATCGGCGATCCCTAGATGTGCCGTCGCCGACAGCGCACCAAGATTTATCTCTGTCTTGGTGGTCAGGACAGATTCGGAGATAGACAGCTCGCCTTCACTCGCCAATCTGAGCGCGATACCTGTTATCGGCTGCTCAGCGACCGCCGCCAGTTCCACTCGACCACCTAACCAAGAGAGATCTGCGTCATAGATAAAGTCTCCATTGGCTCCATCTTCGATGGAGATCAGATCGAGCCTCCCCGAGAGCTCACCATCAACTCGACCGCCCGCCGACCGCCCCGGCGCAAGAGCGGGCAGGCGACGAGCAAACACTGGTCCAAGCTGAACACCGGAGGAGGTCATGTGAACTCGCTGCAGAGCAGCCCAACCGGGCAACCAATCGATCTCAGCACGAATTCGACCGCCGGCGATAACCGCCTGCAATTGGACATTATCGCCGGAGATCTTACCGTTCATCCCAGTGATACGAGGAAACCAGGGCGTCTCCACTCGGACGCGTTCCCAATGAATGTCTTGCATATAAGAAAACAGCCCACTCAAAGCACCCAATCGTTCGAGAAGGGCGTGCCCCCCCCTCAGTACATCGCGCAGGGAGCGTCGACGGCCAAGGACCTGCTCGGGTTGTTCTTCCCGTCTAGATTGAGTCCGCTGGAGACGTACGACGCCATCGGCGAGACGAACCCGGTTCGCTCCATCCCTACGCTGCAAACTAATTTCACCAAACTCGCCGGAGAGCGTCCCTCTCTGCAAACGTAGGTCTCGGGCCGTGACCTCTACCGCTCCGTCAACACCACTCAAGGTGGCCGACAGGCCCATAACCTCGAGTGCCCCATGGACACTAGACAGGCGAATAGGAAGACCGGCGTTCCCATCACATTGGGCGTCTCCATCGGTTAGATCTGAAGCTAAATCCATCTCGCAATTGAGATCGACCGGCTCACGAACGCCGACGGCGGTCATACGACCAGCGCCTCGGGCAATCAGACGATCTTCATTCATCACGACAGACACCTCGTCTCCGTGCATCGTCGCCATGAGGCGGGCGTCCTGATGAATCTGGAGCTTAGCTGAATCGACGCTGACTCGTCTCAACCAGGCCGGCCATGATGGCGACGCCTTCTCCGCTGCGTGACCTACAGGTGTCGCTGGATCTTGCTGGCCAGACCCCATCTGAAGGTTGAAAACAGGCTTATGAAAGTGAAGTCCATCTACAAGTGACCCTCCCGTCAAATACTTGAAGGGCGTAAGATCTAAGCTCACCTCTTCGACTCTTGCAGCAGCTCGGCCCTTCTTGGCTCGAACATCAAATACGGTGAGGTCCGCCACCCCCCAATGTAGCTCTCCCCACTCGACATCGAGACCTCGTTCTGAAGCCAAAGTCTGAATCTGGGCGGTCGCGACTCGCTCGGCGATGGGTGGTAGGAGAAAACCGAGCACCACCAGTATGACGCCAATCACCAGCACCCCTCCGAGGAGTACGTTTCGCGTGACTGATGAGGTCAAAAGCGCAGCTCTCCCCGAGCCTTAACCGGTCGATCCGGAGGCAGCAGGCTCTTGAGCACCCGTGCTCGCTCCTCATCATCGGCATACATATCGAGGTGGCGCACGAGGTGGTCTGTCACCTTGCGAACATAATTTCGAGTCTCATGGGCACCGATCTCTTCAAGTAGAACGTCGAAGGGCACCTCACCTACCATGCGCAGGTGTTGCGCTAAACGACGCGGGCCTCCGTTATAGGCTGCAATAGCCAAGACCACATTCCCGTCAAACTCGCGACGCAATGCGTCCAGATACCAAGCCGCCTGTCTCAAGCCGACCCCCGCGTTAAAGAGCTGGTCCGGGCTGAAATCACCGTTGGGAAACCCCAATCGGTCGGCGATTCTTCGACCTGTTCTAGGCAAGATCTGCATCGTTCCTAGCGCCACAGCGTGGCTCTTGGCGCGCTCCTTATAGCGACTCTCCTGAAGCATATGAGCAATCAGCCACCACGGAGAGATATCGTGAGGACGCCCTGCCGCCCGAGCCAGAGAGTAGTAAGATGGAGGATAGGCACCATGCCTGTCCTCTCCACTCCGGACAGCCAATGCTTCGAGCCAAGGAATTCGGCGCCGCTTCTTGGATTGAACCTTCCATCGATCGCCCCAACGCTCGAGGAGGACATCAAGCTCATCGACAGCTTTTTTTCTGAATCGGCGAGGGAGCGCGCGGGGCAACGCTGCCCGCAGCTTGGACTCTCGAGCTCTATGCCTCGCCAGAACCAAGTCACCCACACGAACCAGGAGCCGAACCGAATCTAGATCTCTCGCTACTCTCTTCTTTAGCTTCGCTGTCCATGCCCCTAACCTGGGCACCGAGGACACCTCGGTCCTAGGGATTCGTCGAGGAGGAATTTGCCCACGAAGGGCCGCACCCAGGAATCCGTAATAACTGAGAGGCGCGCGCTGATCGAGCTTAATTAAGGTCGCCTCTGCCCGATTGTAGTTCCCCTCTAGACGGTAACATCGAGCGATCCAATACAGTGCCTTAGCGCCGACCAAGAGGTTCTTGCTCCGCGCCAGCTTTTTCAGAACTTTGCGCGCTTCAGGATATTTCCCGCTGCGAAAGAGCGTCCACCCCTCGAACCACCGCCACATCTGGCGATCCGGTGGTTTTGTCTTTAGGAACTGCCGATGCGCCGCGAGAGAATCAGTGTATCGACCCGCCTCGTGCATGAGCCTGCCCATTTGGTAGTTCGCGTTGACTCGTCGCCGGCCGCGCCCACCCTCGGATACAAAGGTCTCCATCATCTTTCGGCCAGTGTCGTGCTGTCCCAAATATCCAAAGACGAGACCGAGCCGATAAAGTGCGTCGAGTCGCAGCCCCAAATCGGGCCCATCTAAAGCGCTCTCCAGATGGCCGCGACTTTTCTCGTAGCCTTCCCTCATGCGCATCTGAATCGTCGCTCTTCGAACATGGGCTTTTTGACGAATGGCAGGATCGCCCGACTTGATCAAAGCTTCATAGGCAGGCGCCGCCAAGTCATAGGCCCTGAATTGGAAGAGCTCATCAGCACGCGCGCTGCGTTGCAGAAGATTCAGCTGAACTCGCTTCATCCAATGAGTCCGTCTGCGCGCTTGCTCAGTATCTGGATACTCCACTAAAAGACGCGCCATAAGCTTGAGGTCACCCTCATCCGCGAGGATCGCCATGGCACGAGCCCGAACGGATCGGTCCCGATGAGACAAGAGACGAGTGAGAGTCGCCCTAGCCTCAGCTGCGGTCGCCGGACCGACCAGCTGAATTCGACTCACCTCGATCTCTACACGAGCCTGTAGGCGAGCCGGCAAAGATCCGAATTGAGCGATCTTGCGCGCCGAGTCAATGGCTCGCTGCTCATCACCAAGAACAACGGCGATCTGGAACGCCAACCAGGAAGAAGCTTGAGCGAGCTGGGGCGACTTGACCTCGGATAACTTACTCAACGACTCACGGTGGCGCCCCAATCCAAACAGCGCTCGTGCGGTCACAAATCGAGCAGCAGAGAGGTCTCTCTCATCCTGGGATTCATATGTCTCTAAGAGCTTCAGCGCAGTCGAATAGCTGCCGACCCTAACCTCAAGACCTGCGAGGGCTACTGGATCTGGACCCGGCGCCGCCTCAACAGAGGCCAACGGAGTCATGAGAACGAATAATAGAGAATAGGATAGCTTCATCTTGAACAGGCCAACATCACGGTCAATTGCAGGGACCTACTACACCAAATTGAGAGCGAGCAGCCTCAGAATAACCAGCTGGCTGAGGGGCTGGATCATTTGTGACCCAGATCCCCAACCTACCCTGATTTCCTGCGATGGCGATGCCGCGATGGCTCGCCCCCTCGTCGACCGGGATATCAATGGGCTGCAACGGAATGCCGAGAGTACTAATTCGAGTAATTCCTGCTTGGGTTTGTCCGCCATCAAGAGTGGATAGCCAGCCCACAGCGAAACCAACCTGACCTATCCAAGCAAGACTGTGCACCAGACCGAGCCGGTCTGTGCCATCGATGGGAGGCGTACCGATGATGTCTCCGCCGGACTCGATCAGAGTAAGAAATGGGCTAGGTGACGTCCCCTCATCTCGCTTGGACCAGGCGACTCCGAAAGTACCCTGCCCATAAGCGATGGCGATCCGGCCGACACCACCACCCGAGACCCGCTGCTCAGCCTCGGTAACGCCGCCGTTATCGTCCAGGAGGGCGAAGGCAAGTTCACTCCCTGCGCCTCCATCTGCAGCTAGCCAAGCAGCCCCCCACACACCATCGCCATACGCAACGGCCGTCGCTGTCCCCTGACTCTGAGTCAGACGGATAGGCGCCTGGAGGTTCAGTGACGGGTCCACGGCTTGCGAGAACACGCCGGATGCGCCAGCACGACCGCGAGAATAAAGAAGCATCCCGCCTGAGAAAGGTGCCCAAGCAAAGCCGAAATCATGAACATCAAAGGTCGCGTCCACATTGATTACTGTAAACGCGGGCCGACCATCAGGGCCGACGGCGCGAAGCCTCAGACCGCTAAAGGGGTCGTCATTCGTTCTATCGTTTAAGAAGGCGACGACATAACCGTCCTGGGTACCCACGACGCGGATAGTCGCAGACATCGTCTTGCCGATCTCGACCGGGTCTGCGATGCCGCTGCCCGAACCATTGAATCGCTGAAAGAATACCGTCGACGCCTCTCCCTCAGCCCCCACTTGGATCCAGGCCACGCCCCACTCACTTCCATTCCAAACGGATTGAGCAGAGTGTGAAGCGTCCGCTGTTAGATCGCTCAATTGACCGCGCAAGCCGTACCCAATCGCTCGGTCGCAATGGGGAGAAAACACCCCTAAATCAGGAAAGACCATGACATCTGGTGCATCGCCGCCCATGTCAATTGTCCCCATGTCTGTGGCACTCCCCGTGTCACCGAGGCCTCGCATGACCTCCATATCCGTCTGTACTGCGCCGCCATCGGAGGAGTTAGAGTTGCATCCAGGACTCACAAGTCCGACAAGGATCATGGCCAATACTGAGAGCGCTCGAGATGGATTAATCCGCATGTTGATCCCCGAAATCACAAGGAAAACTGTTCGTCGGAACCTATCATCCTGAGGCCATCCGGGACAAGAAAGGTGGACGATAATAAATGAACGGTGAGTGACTCTAAATGATTCCAGGTACAAGGACCTGAAACACGTAGACGCGTCACCAAAACGATTTGGTGGTACAATATTTGAATGTAAAGGTCGGCTATAGTCTCAGAAGAGGGAATTCACCATGCGGCGACTGATCATAACTGCAGGCTTCATTATCGCCCTCGCGGGTACCGCGCAGGCCGGTGGCTCTTCCGGGGTCTGCGAGGAGCCTAACGTTCTCGTCGTGCTCGATTACTCGGGCAGTATGAACGAGCACAACAAATGGAACCAAGCCGTCAACGCTGTCAATCAATTGAGTGCGACTTTCGAGCGATCAATGAGGCTAGGTCTGATGCTCTTTCCATGGCTGAGTGAGTGTGGAGTAAACTTCAATCAGGCGGTCAGGACGCCCTGCCTCCCTGAGAATGCCGCCAATATGCAAAACCAACTGCTCGGCGCAGGCAACCCCCCACGCAGCTTCAACACCCCGATCGGCACCGCAATACAACAAGCCACCCAGTATTTTGACAACCTACAGGATATGGGTCGTCGTAGCTTCATCGTCCTCGTGACGGACGGCATGGAGACGTGTCGAGGTCGACCAGTAGAGATGGCACAGAACGCGTTCGCCCGTGAATACCCCGTCTTCGTCATCGGCTTTGGCAACGGCGTCGATCGCGGGACTTTGAACAGAATTGCGGCGGCGGGTGGGACCGGACAAGCTCAAAACGCGAACAACCAACAAGATCTATTGCAGGCACTCGAGGACATCGCCAATCAGGCACGACGGGAGGTCTGCGACTCACTCGACAATGACTGTGACGGTCGCGTTGATGAGGAGATCGAAGACCGCGCCTGCCAGACAGCCTGCGGCCCAGGCATTGAGCGCTGCGTGGACGGCCAATACAGTCTGTGCGCCGGAGATGAGATTCCAATGGAAGAGTGTAATGGCATCGATGATGACTGCGATGGAGAGATCGACGAGTTCGTCAGCCTCCCCTGCGTGACCGTCAGCGGCAACGCCGGTTTCCACGAGTGCGTTAATGGAGAGGCTGACGATGACTGCACTCCTGAAGACCCGAGCCGTGAAGAGGTCTGTGACGGGATTGACAACGATCAGGACGGTCGTATCGATGAGAACACGGATCGAGAGTGTGAGATCGAGTGCCATCGAGGAAGACGAATCTGCGTAGACGGCGCCTATCTATCCTGTACAGCAGCTCCCGTCACCGAAGAGATCTGTAATGGACTCGACGATGACTGCGATGGCGAAGCAGATGAGATGGTCGAGTGCGTGGGTATGGAGGTCTGTGGAGATGAAGGTATCTGCCTTAGGCTCTGCGCTGCAGGAGAGTGTCCTCCCGGTCAATATTGCGAGGATGATGGATACTGTCACCCCAACCCATGCGACCCGGAGTGTGAAGCAGAGGAGGTGTGCAGAGATGAACGTTGCTATGCGGTCTGCGTAATCAGTCGGGACTGCCCTGCAGGAAACCTCTGCGATAACGGCCTATGCGTTCCGGATGAGGCCTCTACCGGTAACAACACCGGCGGCCAAGGAGGTCAGGGAGGAATGATCGGTGGACCGACCGGTACAGGTGGAACAGGTGGTACTGGAGGCCTTGCCCAACCGCCGACCCCTGACAGTGGGGTCTCTGGGGACTCTTCTGGCGGTGATGACACCGCGGGGTGCCAATGCGACGTCTCCGGTAGGAATGACGGTTCGCTGCCCTGGGGTTGGATGGTGATTCTCTTAGCCGGCTACCCAGCTCTACGACGCAAGATGACTCACAATTAGACGCGCGACCTCGGGCTCATCTTGCGCAAGTAATTCAAGCTCTCCTGCCCGTAAATAGGCAGTCCTCTTACCGTGAATGAGCGGAAAATCAATCCGCAACGCAAACTCGCCAGATGTGCCATTCCGAGGCATTGACTCCACTGATAGCTGATCTCCGTAATCACGGATGTCATCAGCGACGGAACGTAAGTATCGAAACAATCGTAGCCCTCTCCGAGCCATTGGGTCCTTGAAGAGAGCAAAGTTCTTATTGCGAGATAGCTTTGTGCCCGCTCGCAGAGAGCACAGAACTCTCCAGGTCACAGGGTGGATGTCGACGGGACGCTCGCTCATGTTTGAGACGATACCCTTAAATCAATCATGGGTCTCCCAAAAGCTTACAGGGGCAACTTGAGTCAATCATCGTGCCTATTCCATCCCCAGACCGTGAAAATTAGGCACGCCCGCTGTATGGTCTCTCTCAAGATCTTATAGACAGTTGGAGGCTTAAGATGCAGGACGGTCCACTGACGGGAATACGTGTCGTCGACCTTTCACGAGTGCTCGCGGGCCCTTTCTGCTCAATGAACCTAGGTGATATGGGCGCAGATGTCCTCAAGGTTGAACGGCCTGACGGTGGAGATGACACCCGCTCCTTCGGACCTCCTTTTAAGAACGGGGTCTCCACCTACTACCTTGCGATCAATCGAAACAAACGTTCCATCGCTATCGATCTCAAGCAGGAAGACGGCAAAGAGATTCTTTGGAAACTCATCGAAGATGCCGATGTCCTCTTGGAGAACTTTCGACCGGGAACCTTAGACCGGCTGGGTTTCAGCTTCGAAGAATGCGCCGCCCGTAACCCACGCCTCGTCTACTGCTCCATCAGCGCCTTTGGCCACTCTGGTGTACCGGAATGGAGTCGGCGACCTGGCTATGATCTGATTCTTCAAGGGATGGGTGGGATTCCAAGTATCACGGGAACTCCAGATGGACCTCCATCTAAAGTTGGAGCATCCATCGCGGACGTCGTCTCGGGCATGAACGCGTTCACGGGCATACTGCTCGCTCTCCTCGCCCGGCATTCAACAGGGAGGGGCCAAAAGGTAGACAGCAGCATGCTTGATGGACAGGTAAGTCTGCTCACTTATCTCGCTACGGCCTGGCTCAACACCGGAAATGTGCCACCGAGAATGGGCAATAGGCATCTCTCAATTGCTCCATACAGCACCTTCAACGCGGCAGATGGTTGGCTAAATATCGCCGTCGCTAATCAGCGCTTATGGTCCCGCTTTTGCCAGGTCATCAACCGAACGGATCTTGAACACGACGACAGGTATGCGACCAACGCACAGCGGGTAGCCAATGTCGACGCCCTAGAGGTTGAGATTGAATCCAGCTTAGCCGAGGACACCGTCGAAGCTTGGACCGAGAGATTCGACGAGGCTGGTATCCCTGCAGGCCCAGTCCTCAAGCTAGATCAGGTTCTCTCACATGCTCAGCTGATCGCTCGACAGATGGTGACATCCTTTGAGCACCCGGAGGCAGGCACAGTGCGAGCGACAGGCATCCCTCATCGCCTCGAGGACACGCCCGGCCGCATCAGGCGCTCGCCGCCCTGTCTTGGAGAACATACAAACGAGGCCCTGGAAGCCCTGGGATACTCCCGCGAGGCTATTCAATCCCTCAGAGATAAAGGCGTCATCGCCTAAGACGTTTCGCTGGAGTTGATGAAAGGGATCGGATGACCGCCCTTGGCTCCTTGAATCATAAGTTGGTCATAGGGAATCTCAATCCCCGCCTCATCGAAGGCTACCTTGATTTCCGCCTGCACTTCGCTCCGTACCTCTAGATACTTAGGTGTGGAGACCCAGACACAGAAAGTTACGTTCTGCCCGGACTGACCAAACCCTTGAAAAATAAAGAGAGGCGCTGGTTCATCAAGGCACCGAGAATTCCGTTCTGCCACCTCTAGAAGAGTCGATTGCACCGCAGAAATATCTTGATGATTCGGTACCCTGATCGGGATGTCGATTCGTCGAACATCGAAATGAGTCAGATTAGTAATCTGGGATTTCAGCAGTACCTCGTTTGGGATCCGCACGAGGAGGTTATCAAAGGTACAAAGTTTGACAGACAGTAAATCCGTGGCGACGACCTCCCCGGTCGTGTCTCCCACTCGGACCAGATCGCCCACATCAAAAGGCCGCTCTCCGAGAAGGAAAAGACCGCTGATCACATTCGCTGCTGAGGTCTGCGCCGCGAATCCAACTCCCACGGTCAATACGCCGGCCGCCCCAAGCAATAGGCTCACGTCAAAACCGAGGGTGGAGACAGCGGACGAAGTTAAGAGCAATACGGCAGGATACCACACCAACCGGCTCACTAACGTCCCAGGCCCCTCGCCCAACCTCGCCGACGTTAGAACGCCCGCTAAACGGGCGACGAGCCAACTCAGTAAGAGCCCAACGATGAGGATAGTCATCGCCTGCACCCAGTTCTCAGCGACTGTAGTAGGAATCGCGTCACGCAGACGTTGTACTATCTCACCCACGTGCTCATCCGATCAGCGCGTGGACCGCGCGCTCTAAGAGGTCTCGACCACCGGTGATTCTTGGATCTGTAACCTTCTCGACAGAGTCCGATATCCGAAGCGAGGGGGTCTCAAACCAAATCTTGGACTTCAGTCCATCGCCGGAGCGATCAACGTAGACAGCCTGAGTCCAGAGGTGCTCCTCTTTGTCTATATAGAGGGCGAGATGAGGCATAGGAATCTTCACTCGCTCGACCACAAAAGGCTCCGAATGAGAATTAGAGATCGACACTCGCGTGATCGCGCGAAGCGGGTGATAGGCGAGCCTTTCCGGGTCGAGGCGAGCCTCGGTAAGACACGCATAACAGAGTTCGCCGCTCCGCGCAGTCTCCCCAAACCAAGTCTCAGACAGACGCAGTGATGGGACATCAAGGAGCACATTCCCACCGCCTAACTTCGCTCTAACCCAGAGAGGTGTGCTGACGAAGAGGTTGACGGTGTGGCCGCCCAAAACGGAGAACGGCGTCGATGGGCGAGCGACCAGCGGCCGGTCAGCGAGCACCGGCTCTAGAAAGAGCCTCTTCTGGTCCCCCACGAGGGCAAAGCGCGAGACCTCTGTTGAATCATGATGTGAATCGAGCACATTGCTCGCGGAGAAGTCGAGCACATCGAGGGTCGGCTCTCTCCCGATAGACCAACTCATAGTCCACTCGAATGAGTGTCGCTCGGCCAGGAGACGCAGAGGTCCTAAGGACCATTGACCGGCCGTACCGACGTCGATGTCACGCCCACCCCACCATCGTAATGCACTGTTCATCCCCCCAATTGGACCTCAGAGAAATCAGTAGCGCAATTTTTCGTACTATTCTGTGTCGATATTTGGGCTCAAACCGTAGTTACGGCGTAGCCCGATCGGGGTCGCGCCCATCTCTCCAAGAGGGTTATTCCCGATCAAGACGCCGCCGAGTGTTTCAAAGACCTCTTCGGCGTACAGTGTTTGACCTAGGTCATTAAAATGCAGCTGATCATAGAGGTAGTCATGAAGAGGCAAGCCCTGTGCTGCACCAAACATGTCCACGAGCATGAGGTGCCGATCATTCGTTGGGAAGTTACTGCGGGCGAGCTCCAGGACTTCGGAGACGGTGTCAGGCCCAAGAAAGCTGCCGACCAATCCCCAGATGGGATGCTCCGTGGCCTGGCTATAATCTGCATACAGACAGTATGCGATGTCAGCATCGGGATTAACGGCGCGAACGGCTGTTAAGATTTCGCTGACATTTTCAATGACCCGCAAGACGACTAGACGTGCACCTTCTATGGCCGCTGGAATGTCATTGGGAATACCAATATTGCTTACGTACTGAAGCATGTCATTGCCACCCAGCGTGATGATCAAGAGATCAGCTTCTGCCAATTGAGGGGTCAGACGTTCAGAGAAATAGCGGCGGTTAGGAAGCCAATCCGTCGAGGTCGAACCCGCGACAGCTACATTACGGTTTTCGATATCTGTTAACTGAGAGAAGAGCGTCCGCACCCTCTCCGGAAAGATCGGCTGGTCACCAATGACGGCGATGCTGTCGCCAAAAGTGAGCATCACGGGTGCTCTACCCTCCTGAACGGCCCGAGCGAATCGACCTGGACAGTTAGCGGTGGTGCAACGTCTGTTCGGCTGAACTAGAGGCTGCACCAAGAACACACCTTCTTCCAATCCAGAGATCTCATAGCTGCCATCATCACAGGTCCTGATCTCAGCTGTCTCACTACCAATAAGCTCTAACTCGCCCTCGATGGGTGAGTCTTCTCCGGTGGGGCCACCTGCATACGTACTACGGTCTGACTCATCTTCATCTACATAAAAGACTCCGTGAACTGCCCTCGCCCTAGGATCGGGAGCACACTCTCCTGTGACGGGCAGAGCACCATCCTGACCACTCATGGAGCTATCGGGGACAGAGCCAAGATCAAGCTGGGAGCCGTCACTGTCTGCCATGGCGCCATCACCGGTACCCGCATCGGTGTTTGCATCACCTAGAACGATCACCTCACCGCTGTCTGATGACGCATCGTCAACACAACCCAAGATAGAAATGCTCAAAAACAGGACACATGGCAAAACATAACAATTGCTCAATTCGACTCCTCTGAGAACGCTATCGTTACCGAAGCGACTCTACTCGTTTTCGTATCGCCTCATACACATCAGGTAGAGTACCCGTCTGCGCCTTACGAATGATGAAGTCAGGCACGCTGATCTTGGGGTTTACATCAAGGTCATAGACTAGAAGAGTCCGCTTCCCTTCATCTCCCCAAGGATACGCCGACCACTGACCATTCAGACGTGAATACGTGCCTTCGATCAAGCTCCAACGTCGATGAAACGTACCCTCGGGCGTTCGCTTGATCGTCGAACGAACCAAAGACCACATGTCACTTAAGGGAAAAGGCATCTCGACTTGAGTGTAACACTTCATCGAGTCCCCATTTCGCTCGCGCACCTCACTCTTAGCAGTCCTTGGCATAAACTTGTGGTAGTGCTGACAATCACGAACAACGGGCCACACGATCCCAATAGCCTCGTTCACCAAGCCATAGCTGCGAGCCGCTACGCCGACATCATTGGTCGGTTTCTTGGGAATGACGACGACCTCACCAGCCTCAATCTGGGCTGTATGCTCAGCGCTCAGCTTCGGCCCCGCATACGCCGATCCGCTGATAAGAAGAATGCTCGCCCAGAGAAGTCTGTCCATCTGAATACCTCGTGTGTGAACATGGTGCAGTACGGCTCAATTGGAATCAACCGTGGTCGCTTAACGACGGCACAAGAGCGAATTTGTTCTAATCGATCCAGGATAAGAAGGAGTACATCGAGATGAGTAACCGAGAAGCATCCATCGATGGCCGAATTATCAAGCTGCAGCCCAACGGTTATTATGTCGGTACAGGTGGCCTCGCGCTGGATCTGAAGATCGGCCAAAGAGTGGTCGTATTTGAGCTCGGTGAAGAGATTCTGGACCCTGATTCTGGCGAATCACTGGGCCGACTCGAAGAGGTCAAGAGCACCCTCATTACCCACCACGTTCAAGCTAAGCTAGTTCAATTGAGAGCGGACGATGGAGCCGACAGCCATGTCGGCAAAGTCTTATCAGCGGTGATGGCAGACATAAACGCTGGGCACCGAGGTAGACGAGCTACCCCGGTCCAAGTGGGTGATTTCTTTCGCGCGCTTCCGCCAGACTAGGCGCGCGCAACTCAGCCCTATTCGCAGGGGCCGGGTGCCACCAAGAGAGTGTACTCCCCAGTTTCGCCGCTGGTCCCATCGACGATAATGGTGTACGTCGCGTTCTCTTCCACATTGAGTGTCAGCATGGCATCGGCATCACCACCGCTATCATCATCGCACGCCACCTCCATACCAGCGCAGTCGCCGTTACGAACGTGTATGACGGTGTCGAAAGAGCTGCCGATGGTGGTGAGACACACCTCGAGAGGAATTCCAGGAAATGGCTCGAAGGCCCCCTGGGCCGACAGGGTGTACACATGATCCGTCGCTACATCTAAGCCAACACAGCTGGCCTGCTCGTTGGAGATTCCATCCGACGTGTTCCCCGCGAAGTCACCAGGGCCTTCTATCACGAATGGGTTGCCGCACGTTCCAGGGGTTGGGGGCGCTTCACAGAAGCCGTCCTCACCACAGATTTGCTCTCCATCACACTGCTCATCAGCCATACATGCCGCAGGTAAAACAAGAACTGAGTCCACCACATGGACGATGCCATTAGTCGCCTGAATATCCACCTCGGACACGCTCGCACCGCCTACCATGAGTTCTCCTCCACGGGAGTCAGACTGCAGCATGCGCCCTTCAACGGTCATAAACTCGCCACGTCCTTCGAGCATACCTGACGGTACTCGTCCGGCGACCAGATGGTACTCCAAGGTCTCAATCAATCGGGCTCGGTCTGCGAGCAACGCGTCAAGGCCGTCCTGACCAAGCGCTGCCAGGAAGGCCTCATCAGTGGGGGCAAACACAGTGTACTGGTCATCCCCTGAGATCAGGTTCTGGAGGCCAGCTGCGTTAATCGCCTGAACAAATGTGTTCAAAGAGCCGTGGGTCGTCGCCGTCTGCAAGAGATGCTGCTGAGGCTCAGCCTCAAAGCAACCGCCGTTAGACATGTTAAGCACAAACTCTCCGGAAGCATCCCAGACACCATCAACGAAGATGAAATAGTTAACACCCGCGCGCGCCTCTAAAGTCGCCGCAGACTGATACTCATTATCCCCACCGAACATGCAATCACCGCCAGCACAATCATCGTTACAGACGACCTCAGCGAGGGGGTCTCCACAGACCGCCTCACGAATGTGTACGGAGGTGTCAAAGACGACGGGGCCAAGAGTATCAAAACAGACCCTGGTATCCTGCTCAGCTGTATAAACATAGGCGATCTCAGGTCCTGTGGAGCCCACACCGCAGCTCGCACCATGGTCGCTATTCGCGTCTCCCGTGTTCCCCATCCACTGACCTGGCCCATCAATGCGCTGCGGCATATCACAAGCGTTTGGTTGAACAGGAGGCGTGAGAATATCGGCGATGGTATGAATTGCACCGTTGAGCGCGACATGATCCGTCGCTGTTACGGCTACACCGCCGACCAAAACCCCACCCGCTGCTTGCTCCACCGGTAATGGAACGTTCAACTCCGTATCTAGGGACTCGCGCATGGCCAACTCCTCAGCCAAAACGAGCTCAGGAATAGCGTGGTAGACGAGACGGTCGTAGAGCGCATCCGCATCTGCGAGCAAAGCCTCGGCCTCACCCGCACCAAAGCTTGCATCAGAAGGAGCAAAGACCGTGAGAGGACTCTGAGCTGCAAAAAGCGGCTCCAACTCAGCAGCCACGATCAGCTGAACAAACGTAGTATAACTTCCATCCAGTCGCAGCTCCTCCAAGATATCTGCAGGGGGGCGCGGGGGCAGACACTGCCCCTCAGTACAGACAAAACCATCCTCACAATCGCCATTGGCCATGCAGCCAGATGGAAGCTCCATCACCCCTTCAATGCCGTGTACATACCCATTGTCGGTCACTGCATCCGGTCGGTCGACGCGGACGCCATTAATGAAGACATCGTTCCCACGCTCGGTCACCTCAACAAAGAGACCCTGTACCGTCGCGACCCGGCCGGCGTCAGCGAGAGCGGACACCATCATCCGGGCGACCAACTGATGGTAGGTAATCGTCTCAAAGATCAAATCACCATCAGCCGCCAAGTCCGTAATTGATCCTGGGTTATCAGACTCCATGTCAGCGAAGGCTCCATCTGATGGCGCCAAGAGGGTACCTGCATCTTCTGCCAATTGACCTTCAAGCAGACCGAAGCGCGTCATCAGATCGAGGAAGATCGTGTAATTGCCTTGGCGTTCTAGCCAATCAACGTTGGTAATCGGAGCGCAATTACCCGCGCTCACCGACACGACAAAGTCACCCTCACGAATGCCATCAATGCCGCGAAAACCACTGATCTTAACAGCGACGCTCTGTCCGGCCTCCAGCTCTAACTCTACACGTGACTCGTTGAAACCTGCTACGGGCTGTCGACGTCCCTCTCTGCCTAACTGGTAGGTCGCCTCAAGGTTGTCGTTTGAGCCGAGTTCACTGTTGGCATCATCGCAGTCACCGAAGATAGAGAGCACGGTGTCGAAGCTAGAGCCAATGGTATCCGCGCAATAAACCCCCGCGTCTCCAGCAGTGAAGGTGAAGACCGATTCTGACTGACCAACAGTCGAACCTCGAGCCCAACCATTCTCATCAAGCTCTAGCTCACCAGCGCATGTTCCAGCACGATCCGGCGCAGGCAAATCGATGGCTGTAACCCCTGGGTGAACGTACCCGTTTGATGCAACGATCTGCTCCTCTCCGAGGACGACTCCGCCAACGCTCACGAAGTCGCCAACAGCCTCCACATCTAAGAACCGTGAGGCTCCGCTGACAAGGTGAGTTCCGGGGACAAAGCCTGTGATCGAATACTTTCCTCGAATGGCGTGCCGCATAACAAAGTGGAGGCTCAGCTCAGATGAACCAGCGAGCATGTCAATCG
>CALELH010000164.1 GCA_937902595.1 uncultured Myxococcales bacterium | reverse complement strand
TTCTTGCGCGACTACTTGGTCTTCTGAGCGCCTGTTGGGTCTGGTCCCTCCGGTACACCAGAATAGGTAGCCCCGTACACGGGCCTGGAATTATCGCTTTTTGGCATGGTGACCAGCTGGCCTTGCTGGGGGGACGACCAGATACTGAACTCGTTGCCCCGATTAGCCTCAGTAAAGATGGAGCCCTTCAGGCCTTGGTGATGGAGCGATTCGGGATCGAGTCTGTTCGGGGCTCAAGTCATCGCGGGGCTGTGTCGGCCCTGCGTGGCTTGATTCGTTCGCTTAAACGAGACGTGGTCTGCTTGATCGCGGTCGATGGGTCTCGGGGGCCCCGTCGAGAGGCGAAGCAGGGGGCCGTGTATTTAGCTCAGCGTCAACAGATCCCGATCTGGGTTGCGGGCGTCGCCGTCGCGCACGGCTATCGCCTTGAGAGTACTTGGGACCATTTTCTTCTTCCGTGCCCAGGGACCAAGACGGTCGTCTCCATTGAGGGACCATGGATTCCATCCCGTGAAATAGATCTTCAGCAGCTGACCGCAGATCTTGAATCGCGACTCGGTGATGCTCAGACGAACGCCGAGTATGAGCTGCAAGCCCAGGGTGGGGGACGGCGAGCGATCGGCCATCGATGACGGACCTGAGCTAAACGGTTTACATCACCGGCGGAGTCACCCGTCCGACTTCTAGGGTGCTGCTCAAGGACGCAAAATCTACGTGGTGCTCTGACAGTGATGTCATGATTTCCTTTGAGCCTGGTGAACTTGGCTCATACCGTCTAGACTGACTTTGTCAAATATTTCTGCGACCTCATCCTCTTTTCGTGCATCGGAGTAGATGGGTGGCGCGTCTGTTGCAGTAACGGCGATGTGCAGACATTTGGGACTGATGTGAAGGTGACTGGCCATTGAGCGGAGATGGGGACTCCGTGGTCAACGCTGAAGCATCGATTGTTGAGGAGAGCTTCGGTGGCTGATGACTCCGTAAAGAATACTCAGAGCGCGACGGCACAGGAGAGCGGTTCGGGCGCGCGGACTACTAAGCAGAGTACGGCCAAACCAGCGGGATCGGTCCGTAAGACCGGTGAACCTGACGGTGGAGATCTGGATAGCGTCCGGATGTACCTATCGAGGATTGGATGTGTTGATCTCCTGACGCGTGAGCAAGAAGTAGAGATCGCGCAAAGGATAGAGAACGCACGCAATGAGGTGCTTGATGGTGTGCTGTCGACCCAGGCTGGTGTCCTCAGCATTGTTGACCTGCCACGGCAAGTACGGAAAGGCCTGCGAAGTCTTCGTCAGATTCTAGACGGCAGCTCAAACCAGGAGCCGGATGCGGAGACGGGTCTCAATGGTGTCGAGCGGATAGAGGCCATAGCTAAAGAGATAAAGAGCGTAGCCCGTGCTCGCCAGCGAAGCGCAAACAGGGTGACTAAGACCAGCAGACGGAAGAATCGGAACTATGATACGGAGCTTCGTGCTCTGGTAGTTCGCATGAGGGTAAGCTGGAATGTGATCGTCGAGATCAGCGAGGTCCTAAAGGCTGTTCGCAATGAGGTCAGAGAGTGGAAGGGCGTCATCGCTGAGTACGCCGAGCTCTGCGGCTCAATCGTTCATGAGATCACCATTGAGGACTCAGCGGAGACGCTCCCGAAGCGCCCTAAGGGCATGGAGGAACTCACCTGGGAGCAGCTGGTTCGGAGTGTCGTTAAGGCACGCCGCCGCATCTCTGAGTTAGAGGCTAAGACAGGACTCAGTTATGAGGATCTGAATGAGTCAGTACGCCGCATCGATCGCAACCTCAGGCAGTTTGAGCGGGCCAAGAGTGAGATGATCCTCGCGAACCTACGTCTCGTCGTGAGCATCGCGAAGCGGTATCTAAATCACGGCCTACATTTTCTGGACCTGATTCAGGAAGGCAACATCGGCTTGATGCGCGCGGTCGATAAGTTCGAACACCAGCGAGGCTACAAGTTCAGCACTTATGCGACCTGGTGGATTCGCCAGGCCATCACTCGAGCCATCGCGGACCAAGCCAGGACCATTCGCATCCCAGTTCACTTAATTGAGACCATCAATAAAATTAGTCGGGTCGCGAAGCAAATGGAGCAGGAGTTTGAAAGGTCGGCGACTCCAGAAGAGATCTCCGAGCATCTGGGGATGCCCATAGAGCAAGTGCGACGAGCGCTAAAGATTAGCCGGTCGCCGGTATCCCTTGAGACGCCAGTGGGCGAGGATGACAGTAAGCTGGGCGATTTTATCGAGGATGTTACAGCGGTCTCTCCACATGAACGTGCGACGAGCACATTGATGAATCATGAGACGGGCGTACTGCTCGATACTCTGACGGACCGAGAGGCTGAGGTGCTGCGTTTGCGCTTCGGGATCGGTAAGCGTTCAGACCACACCCTGGAAGAAGTTGGTCAAGTCTTTGATCTGACGCGAGAGCGTATCCGACAGATCGAGGCCCAAGCGATTCGTAAGCTTCGGCAACCCCGTCGTAGCCAGAACCTCCGCACGTTCTACGACGTATAGGCCTGGGCACCACGCCTCCGATGAGCTAAACCATCGGAGGTGGAGGCCCATGAATTCTTTCGACTACCAGTTCAAAGCTCAATTACATCGCTGGCTTCATCGAGAACGCCCAGGCAGGTTAGCCGTGGCCCTTGGCGAGTCCGTGGGCAAACAGGCCAGCCGCATCGCGAAGCGAAGGCGGAACATACTGAGCTTGGAGACACCGGCCCTGGTGGTAGGGAGCCTCACTCTTGGCGGGGCTGGAAAGACCCCGGTCGCGGCCTTAATCGCAGAGACCCTTCACAGAGACTATGGCTACCGGACCGCGCTCGTATGCCGTGGCTGGGGAGGCGTTGAGACCGCCACGAGAGTCGTTCAGACAACATCGCCAGGGCAGGATGGTGATGAAGCGGCGATGCTGCGCGCGCGGTTGCCTGGTGAGATCGTCCTCTGGGCTAGTCGAGACCTTGAGGCCGGGCGGAGGGGGGCCAGCTCCGAGGCGGATGTGGTCGTCATCGATGATGGCCTGCAGACGGCAAAACTGGCTCGGTCCCATAATGTCGTGGTCATTGACGCCACAGCGCCGAGACGCATGCTCCCCGCTGGACCATATCGAGAGCCTCTGAACACCTTGAGACGTGACGACTTCATCTGGGTCCATAAGGTGGATGAGCCCGAGGCGCGACCGCTGGATGTGTCCGTTAAGGCCGATGTCAGGAGTCGTTATGTTGCTCGGTCAGTGGTCTTGCCGGATGGACGATGTGTGCCAGCGACATGGCTCGAAGGCCGAGAGGTCGTCGCGGTCTGTGGCATCGGGCGGCCCGAGTCTTTCTTACATCAATTGGAGTTGCTTGGAGCGAAGGTTAAGGGGGGCATCATCTGCGATGACCACCGCTCAGCGTCTCCAGAGAGGCTCGCGAAGATCTCGAAAGATGCCTGCATCGTCACCACGGCCAAGGACGCCGTTCGTTGGAGCGGGTCAGATCGGCCCGCGGTACTCAACGTGGGCATAGACATTCTTGAAGGAGGAGAGCGCCTGAGGGACTTTTTGCGCGCTCTCGAGCCTCCATGCTGATCCGCGCACTGACGAAGACGCTCGCTTGGTGCGCTCGGAGTCTTCCTGAGGCCTGGCTGTGGAGACTTGGGTCTGGCTTTGGTTGGGCCTGGCATTCTGTTTTCCCGATCCGGCGTGCGCTTGTACGCAGTCAAATGCAGCATCGGTTGGGAGTATCTGAAGCGGAGAGCGCCCGACTGGCGAAGCGAATGTATCTCCATCTCGGTGTTTGTGTGGCGGAGTTGTTTCGTTTCGGTTCGAGACGGGGGTTGGAGCCGACGCTCAGAGTTGAAGGAGAGCATCATCTACTGGCGGCCATAGCCGAGGGGCGGGGGGTACTCGCGGTCACCGGTCACCTGGGGAACTGGGAGCTTCTTGCTCGATACGGTGCTGACTTATCAGCCCCGCTCAACATCGTGACTCGGCGTCTCTCACTGGGTCTATTCCAGGGGATGTGGGAGGTCCTCCGAGAGGGCGGCGCGACGCTCATCGGGGCTGACGCTGCTGGACGGCCCGCGCTGGCCGCGCTCAAGCGTGGAGAGATAGTTGGTTTTGTGCTCGACCAGCATGCCCCAGAGAGGAGCGCTGTGACGGTGAACTTCATGGGGAGGCCTGCGGCGACCTCAACCGGTCTCGTTCGAGCAGCGCGATTGACCCGAGCCCCTATCATTCCCTTGTTCTCGTGGAGAGAGGGGACCACCCATGTGATCTCTATCGGCGCGCCGATCTCCGTCGACGCTGAGCTTGGACGCAAGGAGTTCATCCGCGTTGTGACGGCGCGCTGCTCCGATGCTGTCCAAGCCGCCGTTCGTGAGCATCCTGAACAGTGGCTGTGGCTGCATCGTCGGTGGAAGGTCCCTGAGAGCCTCGATTCATCTGAGGCTCTTGAGCTTGAGGCCCTTGAGGCGCCCTGCAGAGAGACCGCATGAGCACGAACACTACTAGCGGCTTTGCACGAGAGCGGAGTATGATGTCGAGGGCTTCGAGATGAATGAGTAATGATGATTCCCGACAAAGACCGTGTGCCGACCAGCGCCAGGCGCATCCTATCTAGATTGATGGCCTCGGATTACGAGGCGTACTTGGTTGGTGGCTGCGTGCGTGACGTCTTGATCGGCCGGCCTCTGAACGACTGGGACATCACAACGGACGCGACGCCGCAGCAAGTCTCGGACATCTTCGAGCGCGTGATTCCAACAGGGATTGACCATGGGACGGTGACCGTGCTCATGGATGGCGAACCCTATGAGGTGACGACTTACCGTATCGACGGGGATTACTCCGATGGTCGACGTCCGGACGGGGTCTCCTTTACGCCCAACCTAACGGAAGATCTCGCTCGACGAGATTTTACGATCAACGCGATGGCTTGGTGCCCGGAGACGGACTCCATCGTCGACCCTTTTGATGGGCAGAGCGACCTCTCGTCTCGACTTGTTCAGGCGGTTGGAGACGCGCATGCGCGTCTTTCGGAGGATGGGCTGCGCGCCATGCGCGCTGTACGGTTCGCGGCGGTGCTCGACTTCACCATTGAGCCGAGTCTAGAGCGGGCGTTGGCTGACACACTCGAAAACTTTTCGAAGGTCAGCGTGGAGAGGATCGCCGTGGAGCTGCGCAAGACGCTGATGAGCCACCGGGCGGCGTGGGGCGTTACGACTCTGCGAGACACTGGCCTTCTCGGTTGCTTTCTAAGCAGTCTAGCGACCCTTGAAGAGGATGTGTTTGACCAGTTGGCCATGAGCCTATCCCGCGCTCCCATAGATTTTGAGACGCGCCTGGCGTTACTTCTCTCTCCTCTGGGGGAGCAGGCGGGCGGAGAGGTGGCCAACCTACGCTTCTCCAAGCGCATACGGGAGAGCGTCTCACGATTGATTCAGCATCGGCATGTCCCCGTGCCACCGGACGAAGATCGGCGAGGACTCTATAGCTTGGTTCGATCCATCGGACGGGCCCACGGGTCACGCTGGGCTGAGTATCGCGAGGCTTTGGATGGTAACGCCGAGCGTTGGGAAGCCTTCATGGAGCGGTGTGGCGCGGCCGGTGTGGACTCGGTTCCTTTGGAGCCGAAGGAGTTGGCCGTGGATGGTCGAGCGATTATCGACGCTCTTAAGATTAAGCCCTCCAAAAGGATTGGTCTCATCCTAGAGGCGCTTCTTGAAAAAGTGTGGGAAGACCCATCAAGAAACGAGGTAAATTACCTCATGGCTATATTGTCGGACGTCGCGGCCGAAGTTGGAGAGAGTTCATGAGGGTCTTACACATCGAAGATCGCCGAGAGAATCGGCTCTTGGTGCGCAAAGTCCTCGAGGCGAATGGGCACCAGGTTGATGACGCGGTGGATGGTCTAGTAGGGGTACAGCTTGTTCAGCACACGCAACCCGATTTGGTGCTTGTAGATATCAATATTCCCGGTCTAAACGGATATGAAGTCGTGACTCGGCTGAGGGCGGATGAATCTCTCGCCAGCACGCCGATTGTCGCGATCACCGCGGAAGGCGATCGCGAGCACGCGTTGGCCCTAGGTTTCGACGGGTTTATTCCGAAGCCGATCAGGACCGCTCATTTTGCCGATCAGCTTCAAGAGTTTGTTGATGGTCACAGAGAGTTCGTGGCGGAGTCATGTAAGGTTGATCATCTCATCGAGCACAGTCGCCAGGTTGTCGACCGCCTGGAGTCCAGGGTGCGGGAGTTGGAGCGGGCGAATGCGGGACTGCGGGAGGTCGACCGGCTCAAGATGG
>CALELH010000163.1 GCA_937902595.1 uncultured Myxococcales bacterium | reverse complement strand
GGGGCTCGGGCTCAGGCTGTGGCTGGGGCTCGGGCTCAGGCTGTGGCTGGGGCTGGGGCTCGGGCTCAGGCTGTGGCTGGGGCTCGGGCTCAGGTTCAGGCTGGACCACCCGGAAGGTCCGAATGAACGCTTCGCAGCGGTCGTCTTGGCAGCTCTCATCCCTGAAGTACACAGTCCACTCGTACCGGCCGAAGGGGAGGCCCAGCATTACGCTCGTCCCGCCGACCGCTTGGTCGACGACCGCTATGCCGCTGTCGAGGTTGTTGACCCGAATCCGGTGTGTGCCCCCTTCATCGGACCGACTCCAACGGAACCGCACTTGGTCCCCCACCTCAAACTCGGCGTCATCGGTAGGCATAAGCAGATCCGGACTCAGCGCAGGCTCTTCAACCTCATCGCATTGAAGGACGTTTCGACTCTCATAGCATCCAGATAGGTGCGTGTTCGTCGTACAGGGGAAGCAGCCCGACGGCAGCGGGCCGTTCTCCTCGATGAACTCGGGAATCATCAGATTTAATTCGTCGTCGCGGTGCTCGAAGTGGAGGTGCTCGCCAGTGCTCGTGCCGGTGTTGCCGATAATTCCAAGCCGCTGCCCTGCGCACACGGTGTCACCGACGTTGACGAGGATGCTGCCCGGGTGGAAGTGACCGTAGAGTGTGCTTGAACCATCAGGGTGCAAGATGACGATGTAGTTTCCGTAAGAGTTCGCTCTGTAGCCGACGACGTTCCGTACGACGGTCAGCACCTCACCTCCGGCTGCGGCCGCGGCGTGGATCCGGTTCGCCACCTCGTAGTTGCCCCCGACTGTGAAGTCGATAGACCCCCGCAGAGACGCGGTGTTGTGGCCCCCGCAGTGCGTGCCCTGGCTGATCCCCATGTGGACCCCGGCCTCGTAAGGCAGGTACAAGCGCACCCGCGCAGCGCCTCCCACCGGCAGCTCTCGCTCCGCCAGCGCCTGGCGAATCAGCGCTTCGACCGCCTCAACTTCAGCCCGATCGATGTGCTCCTCGGCGTGCTCTCTGGATGGATTTTGGGTGTCGCCGGGATGGTCATCATCAGCCATATCGTGACTGTGGGAATGGTCTCCGGGCATCGGTATAAGCTCGATTATGGACTCGCCTCCAGTCGGCGAATGACCGGCGCTCGAGCTGTCAGCGACCGGGTCGGGGCGACCAGGATCTTCGATGAGTTGAATCTGCGGCTCCGGCTCAAGACAGCCGACCAGAAATGATAGGGCGACTAACGCCGCCACCTTGAAAGTCTCTCGGGCGAACATGTGCTCTCCTGCTCAGTCGTTATGGAGACCAACACCGCGTCGGCCTCTCATAACCTCTCAACGGGAGAGTCGGAGGAGGGGGATCAGAAAACTTTCTAAAAACGGCGTTTTTTAGCCCGGGAACGTGATTTGGACCCAGTTGGTTTCGTCGCCGCAGATGATCTTCAGGTCGTAGGTCGCGCCCCGCGACCAGGGCATCGTGCCCGTAAATTGGGCTTGATTTTCCACGGTCCAGACGACCTCGTGGTAGACGCCCTCGGTCGCCGAGAAGACGGTCACTTCCGGTTCCTTCTTGGCGTCGGTCGCCTCGTCTGCCTGCCAGATGGCCAGCGCGTTCTCGCCGGGGACCAGAATGACGCTGAGCTGCCCGGCGCTCAGGCCGGCGACCTCGACGCGGTTGGACTCATCTCTCAAGCCAGCGTCGATGGTGTCGTCATCTACCGCGTCTGCGGCGAAGACGAACTCATCCTCGACCTGGCTTACTTGAGCCCACCACAGCTTCGCGTGTTCGACGACTACGCTGATCAGGTTCGGCGCCGAAGCGCGCGCCCAGCGCTGTCGCAGATAGTCATTCTGCTCGGCGGCCAACTCGCGGGCCAACTCCGCCTCTTTACTCACGAGGTGCCTCCCTCGAGGATAGATCGTCTTCACCACCTTGAGCTCATCCGCCCCACGGTAAAGCGCCACGCAATCGGTCAGCATCTGCGGATCTGAGAGTCGCGAGACCCCTGCGGTCACCTCAGAGCGTGGTAGTCGGACCTCCAGGCTGGTGTGGACCCGGCGTGCGCCTATGGTGCCAGCGTCCTGCGCGCAGATGAGATCTCGGGGACCGGCGAGCTCGGAGTCGAGTGACACCCGTAGGCATCGCCAATCGCTCTCCACCGCTTCCAAAATCAGATAGGGCAGATGCATCGTCCCTTCCGTCGCGATGACGACGCCGGGACCCGGCGCAATGAGCTCTTCTCTCTGGGCGTCCAACGCTGCGAGCTGCGCCAGCAGATCTTTTGTTCGGTCCGTCATTAAACAAGCGCTCCATGCCAGGCCAAACGTAGCTCCTGAGCGATCTCTCTCCGCAGCTCAGTGACTTTGCTCTGGTTTCGTTTGGTGTCTTTCTTAAAGACCTGCGCCGCTGATTCGGCGCGTGTCAAACCCATCGTTCGGATCACGGTCTTCTTCTGCTCATTGAGCATAGACCAATACCTGTACATCCAGCCGGGCTCGCGGGGGATCTGGCCGTCGTCGTCTTCACTCTCGATGATCCACTGCACAGCGTTGACGACCTCAATCACCATCTTCTCTCCTACATCCTGGTCGTCCGACGTCTCAGCGGCCGCGTCTCGATCAGACAGATGCGCGTCGCAAAGCCCGTAGGCCTTCTGAAGGCAGTTTGCCAGGTCCGTCGCTCTGAGACGACCGGTCAGATGGGGACGCAGGCCGTGGAACCACTGGGTCAACACGTCGAACTCAGGGGCGCCGAGTTTTCCGTGTTCCGGGTGTAGGGTCTTGATGATTTGCCGGTGCGGCAGATAATCTGCGGACTCGATGGGATGGCCGTCTGCGACCAACGCTTGCCCGAGCGTCTCGTACCGTGCACGCATGGCGCGCTTCAGGGCCTTCTGGCTAATCCAATGAGCGCTCCCGTTCAAGTCGATGTGCTCGCCTCCAATCACCCGTGTAACCACCGTATAGAGCGCGTTGTAATAGGGGTACTGTTTACGAATCAAGTCGATGGCAAAGTTCTTGAAACTGGCTTTCAACCAATTGGTCACATCGTTGCCGGTTCTCTTACTCAGAAAGGTGTTCACCAGCTGGTCATACGCTTCGATGGGGGGGAGGGAATCACTCTTCACTCTACTCTGGGAGAAGAAATCAGACACAAAGTCGGCAAGGGGATCGCTCTTTGTATCGGACCAACTGTGACCTATGTATTTGAGGAGCTCGGGTCGGAAATTATGCTTCTCGAGAACGCGTCTTGCGATGCGACGCCACGCATCGATCTGAGCAACCTGTCTCCTCGCTTTGCTCTGCGCGTCCGGCGCTGGCTCGAGGAGAATCTGCTCTAGGGTTCTTCGGCTCATTCGTCAGGTCGCTCCCTCAGCATCGAGAACAGGATGCCAAGCCTCCGGACCCACCGCTAATGAAAAAAAAAACGTCATTTTTCCGATCCCCCATCACCGACTCCCCCGTTGTCCATAAGTGAGAGCACGAAGCGGCGACGGAGGCCTCGACGAGGCGGAAGGGGGAACCCATGACGACTTTAAGAAAACTGAGCAACACGACCTGGTGGGTTTGGGTACTCAGGGCAGAGACCGGACACAGCATCTACGAAATCGCGCAGTACCTCCTCAGGCTGGTCTTCTGAGGAGGTGAGCATGATTGACGACAACTTCAGCCCAGGGTGCATCGACCTGGACGACCAGAGTCGACTCTTATTGTCCTTGTCTTTGAACAGTCCTCCGCAATTTCGAATCGCGTTCTATCCTTTCCTGGTAGAAGCAAGAAACGCGTGGAGCGGCCGTTTTTTTCCGGAGGACGCGGTCTCGCCAAACTTAAATATTCGAAATTTCGTCCTTCTTCGTGACAGTTTCAGACAGGAATCACCAAATTGTTATTTCCAGGATGGAGATGAAGCGATTCCATGTAGCTCGTTCACTGATTCGCTCGGTGTTCAGCACGTGGTCTCGATCGAGCACTTCAGGGATGCGGCGGCTAAGCTGACCACGGCTTTCATGCAGATCCCGGTTCAAATCTATGACGATCTGGCGGAGCTCGAGTTTGGTTCCCTCGGGATCTTAAAAGCGTGGTCGTCTGAGCAGTTCCAACAACTGTACAGACGAAATCCGAGTATGGCTCTCGTCCTCGCAAACACGGTAACCCATCAATGGTGCTACGAAGGCATTCTCGATGATTATCTCCGTCTCAAAGATCGGGAGATCGCCCTTAAACTAAGCTTGGGATTATCCCATAAGATTCTGCGGAAAGTTGAGCTTTCTTCGTGGTGCGAATCGACTTATCGGGCCCTGGGTATGGCTTTCGACCCACTTGGTGCAACCGAAGCCAAGCTTCTGAATCACTGTGAGGTCATTCAACGCCCGTTGTTAACTCTCGTTGCCCATCACCCAAATCTCCTTAAGTACATCGACTGCTCTGTGGCGATGCACTTAAGCATGGATGACGTCTCGAAACTCAAACGCGTTATTGCGGTAAACCCGAAGCGTATTCGATCCGTCAAACATCTGCACCGTCTGCACCGGGAGTGGATTCAGAATCAAATCAGAGACGCACCCGACTTTGAGTTTCCGCCGCCCCCGAAGACCGGCATGACGGACGGTTCGCTTCAGATAAGGCCGATTCGAAGTAGGGCTGCGCTTACGCAGGAAGGTGTCGACGTCAATCACTGTCTCAGTGACAAGGAATCCGGCGGTCAGTATCTGGACCAAATCCTCGAAGGCAAGCTCTATCTTTACAGCGTGGAAGGCATGGATTTTCGAGGGACGTTGAGTTTAGAGCTTTGCGGTTGCTGGGGTTTGGATGAGTTCGTACCCAAGACCGATTGTATGGTTCTTGATCGCGCGGAAAGGATGGCTTTGAAACAATGGCTAGACGGGGGGGGACGTGTTTAAGGCCTCGTGGACTCTGATGCCTCCTCTTCAAAGTTAATTGCTTCCAATCTCTTGGGATC
>CALELH010000162.1 GCA_937902595.1 uncultured Myxococcales bacterium | reverse complement strand
CAGTGCCAGGAAAGTTGCAATGTGATCGGTCAAGGGTACAGCTGTGAAGCCGTGCGAGAGGGGGTCACCGCATGTGTCCCGACCTCGGGTGAGTGCTCAGCTGTGACATCGTGCGACGTCGACGCTGATTGCCCTCCGGACCGATTCTGTAATGAGCGGCTGCAGTGTCAACCAGGATGTGCGAATGACACAGGATGTCCCGGTGGACAGCTGTGCCAAGGCCTGCGGTGTGCGCCGCCCTGTACAGCGGACGCTGACTGTAGCGAAGGGCAGACCTGCGCTGACGACGGGCGTTGCGGTGTTCCTGGTGGCTGCGCGACGAGCAGTGACTGTCTCATGCCAGAGACCTACTGTGACCGCGAGCAATTGCTATGTGTTCCGGGCTGCCAGGTAGACAACGATTGTCTCGACGGCAATATGGAATGCGTCGGCGGAAGCTGTCGTCCAAGAGGATGCAGCGCCGCATACCAATGTGCGTTCGGTCAGGTCTGTAATCTGGAGACCCGGATGTGCGAGGACGCCTCGGGCGCCCATTGCGAAGAGGGCTGTGACCCCATGAGCATGGAGGCGTGTGGCCTGCCCGGGAGTCGGTGCTTGTCCTTACAGGATATGGATGGTAACCCACAGGGCGATTTCTGTTTTGAGCCATGTGGTGAAGAGCCCAATGAGTGTCCAAAGGGCTACAACTGCACTGAGATTATGGATCAAGACGGAATGACTGTGGGCCAAGTGTGTGCCCGAGACTGTACGTATCAAATTAACCCCTGATTGGAGCGAACGATGAAGAGCGATCTGTTGACGTCCATGTTGAAGGCATGTGCGCACGCCAGCGGGAAAAAGGGAGAGTATTCCCTTAGTGAGGATGTGTCCTTTTCGGTTCTAATCGAGTCAGGCGCCGGAGGCGCAGCCCCCGTACCTAAGGTGAAGTCAATCAAGCTTGAAGCAGACTTCGTCCACATCTCCACGGATGAATCCAACTATATGTTCGGCTACGAATCCGTCGTCGGTATCAAGTGGTCTGACCGCGGAGGCTCAAGAACCAACCGCACAGGTTTCCACGCCTAATCATCATGGCATCAGCCTCCAAGAGACTTCTTGTGTCTGCCGGCCTCATTAGAGGGCGATTAGGCACGCCAGAAGAGAGACTCATCTTGGTGAGTCGTCGTTTGTCCGGTACTCACCTGGCCCATTGGTGGGAGTTCCCGGGCGGTAAGATCGAGCTAGGGGAGTCGCCCGAACAGGCTCTTATTCGTGAAGTTCACGAGGAACTCGGCCTGACGGTGTCCGTCGGTGACATCTTCGCCGTTGGACATCATGCTTATCCGCAGCGTGAGGTTGTCTTACTCGTTTATGATGCACGGGTCGTCGCGGGGGAGCCGAGCTGCAAAGAGGTGGCGGAGTTTCGCTGGGTGACGCCAGAAGAGCTCGTCGCGATGGACCTCCCGCCGGCCGACCTCCCCGTCATCGAGCGGATTAAGCGCGAGCTGACTTCATGAATCGATATCTCGCAGATCTAGAGGCGACCCACGTATTTGGCGAGCTATTGGGTCGAGCAGCCCATCCAGGATTGGTCATCACGGCAGTAGGTACGCTGGGGGCGGGGAAAACGTCTCTAGCGCAGGGCGTGGCCCGTGGATTGGGGGTCCCAGAGGATCATTATGTGAACAGCCCGACCTTCGCGATCATGCAGGTGCACCCTGGCCGCATGCCGTTCTATCATATCGATCTATATCGATTGGGCGATCCCGATGAGATGATGGGCCTAGGCCTAGACGAGGTGATCGGTACCGATGGCGTCGCGTTCATAGAGTGGCCGTCGAGGGGGACTGACTACCTGCCCATGGATCGGATTACGATCACCCTGTCCCACGATGGAGAGGGGAGACGCATCGAGTTGGATGCCTTGGGACCCAAATCTGAGGGTTACCTCAAGCGGGTGTGCGATATTGAACGGTCGACGTAGCGCCCTTTCCTAAGTTCGAAAATACGCTATATTCAGTTAGTTATGTTGGTTTTGGTGGGGTTGTGCTGACGACTTTGGTAGTTGGTACGCCTCGTGCAGACTCTCCGGGTGGCCTTCGAGAACGTGCTTTCTCGAACGGTCAGTACAGACTCTGGAGGGTGCATGAGCGCGCAAGAGCGGAGCAGGGGAACAGTTGGAGCATATGCGTTACGGGATGCGGGCAGCGCTGAACGTAACCCACGTCCACTCAGAGTGCGTCCTGCGTTGACGCGTTTCAATGGTCGCCTGGGCCGTCGAGCTAAGAAGCCGAACATCGAGCGGGAATACGTTAAGAAGACGGTTGCCGACGCACTCCAAGCAGAAGATATCGACACCATTGGCAATTTTGAGTGGGTCCTCAACACTTGTTTGGACCAGGGGTACCGTGGTCCCGCGCTGATGACCTTTGTCTACGAGGTGCTACGTGATCGTTTCGCGGCACGAGTGCACCGTCGGCTCGCTCGGAGCGGTCGCCGTTTGGATACGTCTGAAGTTCAGGACCTCGTAGGGGTGACGACCGAGGCGGTTCACAACCTCGTCAGCAAGGCCAACAGGACTCGGCACACCCTCACATATGCGCTGCTCTTGTCGATCGCGGACCATCGGACTATCGATTACTTGCGCCGTAAGCGACCTGAACTTAGTGACAATTTAGAGGCCTTTCACACGGAGAGCGCCTGGTCACCAGACGCTGGCCACCTTGGCCGTCCGGATGAGGCCCTGTGGGCTCAACAGCGAGTTCATTTGGCGCGGAGACTGCGCACCGAGGTGCTCGCTTCAGTCAACGAACTTCCAGAGACTGAGCGGTCCGCGCTCGTCCTCGTGGAGGTCTTCGGCTTGGGATACGACATCATCGCTGAGAGGCTCGCCATCAAGCGGACCGATGTCGGTAACCTTGTGCGTAGAGCTAGACTAAGAAGAGACCGATTACTGATGCCTAGGCTTCGGTCTATCGGTGAGCTGGATGGGCATGTCGGCTTCAATGAGCTGCAGGCAAACCGCGCGCTTCGACTCAATCTGCTCCGCTGGACCACTGAAATGGGCGATGGCGTCTGTGCCTTTTGTGCGAAGAGGGGCTATTTGCTCCACAGCGCAAGCGAAGGGTGTTTTCGCCGATCCCAAGCGACGAAGTCGGGCAGCGACGCCGATTTGTTGGTCGCGGCTCTTTAGCGAGTCTCGACTGGGCGCTCTGGCGCCGGCAGTCGTCTTATCGCTGTGATGAGTTGTCCGGCGAGGTAGGGCGTGCCCTTTACGTCGCCTGGCCGCTTATTCCGAAGAAATGTGTTAAGGACTCTTCCCTTCCAGCGTCGCCATGAACGGCGATGCACGTGAGCCTTAATGATCCGTGTCATTCCGCGGCTTATCCCCGAGATCTCAAGGGTTCCATCGGAACGTTGACGACGGATGACACCGACAGGAGGTACTCCGTCAATCTCTTGGAAAAACACTAAGTCGCCCGTCTTGAAGGGGCCGGTGAT
>CALELH010000161.1 GCA_937902595.1 uncultured Myxococcales bacterium | reverse complement strand
GGCGAGACACGATGACCCTACGTGGCGATCGCCTAGAGCAGCCAGCGAATGTGGCGGCGCAGCTGTTTGCCGCTCGGGATGACGACCGTCTCAGCCAGGCTCAGGCGCAGCATCTGCTCCGTGCTTCAGCCATCGCTGATCTGGATCGGCGCTTTAGGGAGGCGGTAAATTATCTCCGAGTCAACGCTCAGACACCCGTCACCTTCATCGCCTTGGGAGAGACTGAGACCGCCGAAGGTAAGGAGCGAAACCCGGACGCCTACCGAGTCGCTCTCTATGAGGCCGTCGACGCGGTCAAGCCGTTCGCGAAGGATCTCTCAGAGGCAGCGCGCGCGCTGTGCGCTGAGCTGAGCGGTGATGGGTTTGTCGCCGCCGATGAGAGTGCGGAAGACGCGGCGCCGGCTCAAGAGAGTAACATCGAGTACCTGAAGCGAATGCGTCGGGCCCAGACCGGAGGCCGAGGGGCAGGTCCGACTCAGACGCCGGCCGAGCCTCTCAGCGAGAACGCGGAGTTCTTCAGTCAAGTTGTGCGATTCCTTAAGGCTCAGCTGGGAGGGCACTCCCCGTTCCGCACGGCGAGCCAGGACGGCAAGGCCTTTCTAGCCGTTCACAGCAGCTGGTCGAAGAAGCACGCGACCGATGACTCGGCTGGGCTGTCCTTCGGCTTCGATTGCTTCGGTCGCTGGATCGCCGAGACCGGCTGGGGCCCGACTCATCGAGACATGGGGCTCACCAATGACGTCGGGGAGACGCCTGCCTATGACGCTGTTCCGAACGAGTGGGCCGAGTGGCCTCGCTCGGAGGTGAGCGCGCCGTCCCGTGAGGTCCAAGCGCGGGTGAAGGCCTATCACAAGCGAGCCAAAGCAGCCCAGGCAGACCCCATGGACTCAGAGGAGTTGGTCCCAAGCTTGGATGATCAAGAGACGGCGGTCGCAGAGGACAACGTCGATTCTGAGGTGTCAGAGGGTGGCGGCGGTGAGCAGGCCACTGTCGGCAGCACGGCGATGGCAGGGGACGTTCCGGTGAGGCCCGAGCTTACGCTTCCTGAGCACCTAGATCTGACTCCGGTTGGAGATGCGCCTGCCGAGGTGGGCCCAGGGATAGCCGTAGAGGAAATATCTGGCGATGAGTTCGATGTTTCCGCCTTTGAGGCCGAAGACGCTGTCGCGGAGTCTGGTACGACTGAGAGCACACCTGACGCCATCGAGCGTACGGGAGAGAATCCTGAGGAGGAGAGCTAGAGCCTATGTCTATGATCATCACCGTCGTCGCGTGCCTAGTCGCGCTTTATGTCATTTGGGCAATTACGAAGAAGATCGTGATGGCTATCTTCTTCGCGCTGGTCGTCGGCGCGCTGGTCTACATCGGTATCCCGATGCTCGCTGAGCGTGATGATGGCGTAGGCCAGGCCGCGCGTAGCGTGAACGAGGCCCGTAAGACAGCTCAGGACAAGACCATTGAGGTGATCAACTCAGATGAGACGAAGGCCAAGCTAAAGCAGGCCAAGGACAAGGCGGTTGACCTCGTCAACGACCCTGCGGTTAAGGAGGGGCTCAACGAGGTAAAGAAGGCCGTAGAGAAGGGGAAGGACGCCTTCAAGGGCGACGAGAAGAAGGGGAATGACACAGCCCCAGCAAAGCAGCCTGACCCCAAATAAGCGGCCCATGTCTTCGTGCATCGCGTAAGCGTTCCACAGCTATCGTCAACGGGTTGGTCCACGCTCGACTGTGACAGCGGTGGTGTGTGTAACCCCTCCTTATATGATCGCGACTTGAGCTGTCCCTCTGTGCCTTTTTCAGCAGACTAAGGGCAGCCTTAACTCCATCTTTAGCCCCTTTTTCTTACCTTTTTCTTGTCAGGTAAGTACTTCTGCTTCAGGCGTAAAATGTCGTTTTTTACAAAAAAAACAGCACGTTTTTTTGACGTGTATGACATGTAGGATAAAGTGGTGGCAGGTAGCAAGGAGGTAGATATGTATACCGCAATGTATGGAAGTCGCACGTTCATCCTCGATAACCCAAGCGCTTATGAGGTGATGAAGTGTGCCGCGGAGTTCCTTTCAAGTGGAGCGAGCGAGGACGCGAGAGCCGCGCTCTCACTCGCTGTTAGAGTTGAGAACGGTACGGCCGGGCATGGCGAGGTTGAGGATCTGTTGGGTACACGCCTAGCAGCCTAACGTGCTGGTGACATAGGCCGCAGGCTTGGGTAAGTCTGCAGTCACGCTCAACCGTTAGAGGTCACGCTGGCCTATAGCGGGATGAGCTAAGAGATGGTGGCTTAGGCCGCCATTTTTTCTTTGCGTGAGACTCTCAATGTGCGGACGGCTCCTAGGAGGCGTCTCGACGCGCATCCCGGTCATCTAGCGCGTCCATCGCCGTCGCGAAGCTGCGAACAACGTCGGCTGCAGGCTCGACCCCGTCGACGCCGTCCACGCTGCGACCAGCTTGGAAAAAATCTCGATAACTCATCCCTTTTTGCGAGGCGTGCTTGAGTGTCCACATGGACTTCAGGCTGTAATAGGTCCGCACGTGGTGCTTCCAGCGAGGGTGTTGCAGTAACCGTCTCGCCAACCAACTGGCCTTGGTGCCAATCTTCTCGATATAGGGCGTCTTAATCACGGCGACCGGGACACCGGAGATGCGCTCCGTGAGGACGATGTCCTCGCTGACCGCGTTGACGATGGCTTGCTTATAGTCGTTATGAGCTCGGCACTCTTCCGTCGCGATAAAGCGGGTCCCCATCTGCACACCAGCGTAGCCTGCCTCAAGTGCATGGGCGAAACCCTCAGCGTCCCCGATGCCACCTGCACAGATGAGCGGGACACCGAGATCGATGAGGTCATCGTAGAGCCGGTTCGGTGCGATTTCACCAGCGTGGCCACCGGCGCGTTCGTTCACGCAGATGAGACCATCGACACCAGCGTCTAAAGCGCGCTGTGCCCACTTGAGTTCGGTGACGTTGTGGTAGACGACGCCCCCGACGGCGTGGACCTTCTCGACGACCCAGTCCGGTTTGCCCAGGGCTGTCACGAAGAAGCGGATACCCTCATCTAGGGCGATGTCGATCCACTGCTTCATTCGATCGAGATAGATCTGAGATGACTTCTCGACGATGGCGTTGAAGCCGAGGGGTTTGTCCGTGAGCGTACGCATATAGCGGATACCCTCTCGAAGCTTGTGTCCATGGACGTACTCCATCGAGATGGGCTGGATGACTCCGATGCCACCGGCTTCAGAGACCGCGGCGATGAGCTCAGGATTACTGCATGGATACATGGCTCCGCAGATGAGAGGCACCTCGATGCCTGTCTGCTCAAGAAACTCGGTGTATGGATATTTCATGGCTAGATCTATAGCAGAAGCTTCGCCCAATGGTAATGAATGAATGTTCATTCAGTAGCGGGTGACAGAGCTTAGCGGCGCTCAAATAGCGTGTCAGCGTCGGCTAAATAGTCTGGTCTAAGCGGTTAAGATTCAGTCTGCGGGCCGCTGGGCACATTGGGGTGGCCACTGGCGGCCTCGTCTTCTGTTGCCTCACGGATGGACACGATCTCAATATCAAAATGTAGGCTTTTTCCGGCGAGAGGGTGGTTCGAGTCGACATAGACCGACTCTTCTTGAACATCGGTAATCCAGACAGGGAACTGTTCGCCGGTGCTCGCCTCCACGGGGAATGACATCCCTATCTCGAGCTCCGCTTCAGCTGGAAAGGACGCTCGAGAGATCGGCTGCGGACCAGGCTCCTGATACTCACCGTAGGCCTCTTCCGGGCTCACCACCGCCGAGAACTTTTCTCCGACCGCACACCCCGACATTCGTTTTATTAATCCTCCGCCGGGAAGGATCATGCTCGCGCCATGAAGGTAGGTGACGGGAGCGGCGCCATCTGACGAGTTAATCAGCTCTCCGTCATCGGTCTTCACTGTGTAGTGAAATTGCACAACACGATTATCGGCGACCTTGAGTTCCTCAGACATATGACCCCCTGTGTAGACATCTGCTCGAATCTCACGTTGCCTGGTTTCCGTCAATGAAAGTTCACGCTCTATCGTGAACGCAGGACTACGAATCATAGCCATTTGGCTGGCTACACGGCGGATCCATCTTTGGCACGCTCACTGCAAATATCGTCTAGGCAGAATCAAACAACGACGATAGGAGCACATTATGATTCGGTCACTCACCCTGATTGGAGCCCTCGGACTAGCGCTGTCTGGCTGCGGTGGTTATGCCGAAGCGGAGTATCACACATCGGGACATTATCGGTCGCCGGGCGTCACCAATCACCCTGGTGGTGAGCGATATCAGAACTACGGAACCAACCCCTACGTCTCTGCCGAAGAGGACAATCTAGTGACCTTCTCTATCGATGTAGACACAGGCAGCTACACTCTGATGAGGCGGGACGTGAGCTCAGAGCAGCTCCCCAACCCCGATGGCGTACGCGTAGAGGAGTTCGTTAACTTCTTCGATTATAAGGACGCTACCCCTCAGTCGCCGGAAGAGCCGCTGCGCATTCACACGGAGGTGGCACCTAGCCCCTTCGGTGCCGGGAAGCATCTGATGCGTGTGGCTCTCAAGGGGATGGAGATCGATGAGGATGACCGGCCGCCAGCGAATCTAGTCTTCCTCGTGGATGTCTCCGGGTCCATGCAGGCCGCCAATAAGATGGGTCTCGTTCGTTATTCCCTCACGCGCCTGACTGAGACACTCAACCCAGACGACCAAGTGGCTATCGTCACCTACGCAGGATCCGACACGGTGTTATTGCCTCCGACGCCCATCTCTGAGCGGCACCGAATCCTATCCGCCATCGATGGGCTGGTCAGTGGAGGTGGGACTAATGGGGCGGCAGGGATCCGCACTGCATACGACCTCGCTGAGCAGGCCCAGGAGCTCAGAGCCGCGTCCATTAATCGAGTGATCCTCTGCTCCGATGGAGACTTCAATGTCGGCGTTCGCGGCGACGCGCTCCTGCGGTTGATCGAGCGCAATCGTGACCGTGACATCTCCCTGTCGGTCTTTGGGTTTGGGCGAGGTAATTATAACGATCGCGACATGGAGCAGATGGCCGACCGTGGCAACGGGAACTACGCCTTCATCGACCGCGAGGTTGAGGCGGAGCGGGTGCTCGTCAAGAACATCTCAGGGACCCTAGTCACCATCGCGAAAGACGCCAAGATTCAGGTGGTCATTAACTCTGCGGTCGTAGAGAGATATCGGCTCATCGGATATGAGAACAGGGACATCGCTGATGAGGATTTTCGCGACGATGCCACGGACGCCGGTGAGCTTGGCGTCGGACACACGGTCACCGCCTTCATTGAGCTCGAGCTCAAGCCCGGCGTCTCAGAGTCGCAACAGACCAAGCTTGGAGAGGTCACCGTTCGGTACAAGTCACCGGACGCTCAGGAGACCGCCAACGAGCTGGTGAGCGCCATCTCCCCAGCCGATATCCGAAGCTCC
>CALELH010000160.1 GCA_937902595.1 uncultured Myxococcales bacterium | reverse complement strand
CCGAGTCCTGTCTTCAGGGAGACGATTGTGACGCCTGTGTGCGGCAAAGGCTTCGCTGCCAGAGACAATGATCCATCCAACCTACTTCGACTCGACCATGATCGTATTGCCGTGGGACACGAGGTAGGTGAGGGTCGGTGTAATCGCGGACGCGAAATCAGAGATCTCAGCGAGGGTGATACCTTTCAGAGTGAGCCCAAGGAGGCCCCGGTCGATATTGGCCAAGAAGAACAGGCCGACGGTCCCCTTGCTGGTTCGAATGTGTGCGAGACGACCAAGTGAGGGGTCAATCTTCTCGAGTGGGATGGCTTCGAGGCTCCCCAATCGATTGGCCCGGAGCTCGTGTTTCCAGCGGGTCTCGAATTTTCGCTTCGCCTTCTTCTGTGTCCGCTGGAGCGAGAAGTCTACGGTCAGGCGCCGTCCAGGTCGGCCGCTCGTCCCCTTGAGCTTATAGATCACAGGGGGCTCACCACCCATCTGAAACTTACTCGTCATCCTCCCCGCCGGGGGGAAGAGCGCCTTAGGGTCCTCTCTGAGCGCGTGAGCGATGTCGGACTCAAGGCGCTCGATCAAGAGCAGCTCTCGGTCACTCAAGGTCTCCGCTGCGAGGAGCAGGTAGGACAGGCCTCCGACGACGAGGGTGAAGATGACGCCGGTGATGATACTCTTGCGCTGCATGGCCCCCTTATAATTCGTAATGTACTGGCCGGCAAAGACATTGCTGCGTCGTGTCTCTGTAGGGCATCGACGTGACTGCACGCTATGCAGTTTGTTCGAGAACCTAACCTCTCACTATGAGCGCGCTGGGGAGTGATGTGGCGCCTGTGTTCGTGACTTACGGAGCGATGAACATCGCCAGGGGGTTGCGATCCCGTAGTCAATGTCACCTAATTCATCTGGGGAGTATCCTGAAGGTGTACCGGAGTTCATAGACGAACTCTCTTGGGTACACAGAGTGGTTGTCTCGGGTCGCAAGAGGGGGAGCAGGGCGTGAATAATCTCGATTGGGGTGTGGTTATCGTCTACTTGGCGGCGATGATCGGGTTGTCATGGCATCTGGGTCGGAAACAAGCGGACGCCAAAGACTATTACCTCGGGGGCAATAACCTCAGTTGGTGGTCTGTGGGCATCTCAACCATGGCCACTCAGTGTTCCACCAATAGCCTGCTGGGTGCGCCTGCCTTTGTGATCACGACGGGCTTGATCTGGCTGCAGTATGAGTTCGCCCTGCCGCTCGCCATGGTCTTCATCATGATCTTCTTATTGCCGTTCTACCGGAAGTTAAACCTCGTCTCAGTCTATGAGTACCAGGAGCGCCGCTTCGGACGAGCCGCGCGAACAGTGCTCTCCATTACCTTTCAGGTTCTTCGAGCCTTCGCGACGGGGGTCACGGTGTATGGGATCTCTATCGTGCTACAGAGCATCGTCGGGATTCCCTTCACGGTCTCGGTGATCATCTTGGGCGTCGTCACAGTGATCTATGACATGCTCGGTGGGATGGCGGCCGTCGTCATCTCTGATGTGATACAGATGGTGATCCTCTATCTCGGGATCGCCCTCTGCGTGGTCTACAGCGTCTCAGAGGTGGGCGGGCTATCCGAGGTGTTTACGCAGTTCTCGCAGCTGGGGACGGTCATCGGCTCAGAGTCCTTCGTTGGGTTACAGGCCGTGGACTTCAGCGGCCTAGGGTTGACGGCCGACAGCCAATACGGCTTCTGGCCGATGCTATTGGGCGGTCTCTTCCTCTACATCTCCTATTACGGGACAGACCAGACTCAGGTTCAGCGAGAGCTCTCATCTAAGGACATCGATGACACTAATCGATCGCTCATGCTCAACGGGATGCTCCGCTTTCCGCTGGTCTTGACCTATTGCTTCCTGGGGGTCTGTATCGGCGCTTACATCGTCAAGAACCCAGAGTTTCTCGGGTTACTCGGGGATGGTGATGGCGGCGTGAACTACAACTTAGCGGTGCCCAAGTTCGTGACGACCGTCTTGCCCCATGGCGTGATCGGTCTTGTGATCGTGGCGTTGTTCTCCGCAGCCATGTCGTCCCTCGACTCGACCATCAATTCCCTGTCGGCCGCGACCATTAAAGACCTCTACGAGCCCTTCGTTCAGAAGGGGGACATCCCTGCTGAGAAGCAGCTGACTCTCTCACGATTCTTCACGGTTTTCTGGGGCGCGGTCATCGTGTTCTTCTCCTTTTATGTCGGGGACATCTCCAACTCAGTGATCGAGTCGGTCAATAAGGTTGGCTCCTTGGCGAATGGGCCGATATTGGCCATGTTCCTGCTTGGGATTTTGACGCGATTTGGGAATGAACTAGGGGCCATCGTTGGCCTCTTTGCGGGCCTGATCGGCAACGCGGTGCTGTGGAAGTTTGCGCCTGAGGTCTCGTGGCTTTGGTGGAACGTCTTTGGGTTCTTCGTCGCCTTCATCGTTGGTGTTCTTGTGTCTAAGATGAGTGGCGGGACCAGCAATGACCTGACGGGGCTTGTCTGGTACCGAGGTGTAGACAAGGAGTTTGACTACCAGGTGAACTGGCCGTCTCGCTATCGAATAATGGCGGCCTATTCTGGCGTCATGGTCTTGTTCTGCGTTGGGCTGACGTACTGGTTATAGACTGAGTCTGGGTGGCAAATACATGATCCTTCAGCGTCTGCGGTGACCCCAATGAAGACAAGAATACGCGCGCTGCTCGAGACGCTCTACGACCCGACCGTCGTCGATGGTTTGGAGAGACGAATCGAGGCGCGACTCTCAGAGGTGAGGCGGCGCCCGGGCCGCTCGGAGCTTTGGAGCGAGTCCGATGTACTGCTCATCTCCTATGCCGACTCCATTCGAGGGCACGAACAATCGCCTATCTCTAGCCTGCGAGGGTTCCTCCAAAGATGGATGTCCGGCCTCATCACCCACGTGCATCTGCTCCCGTTCTTCCCGTTCACATCAGACGACGGGTTTGCCGTCTCCGATTACCTGACCGTCGCCGAGGATAACGGGACTTGGGCGGACATCACTGCGCTCAGCAAAGATGTAGAGCTGGTGTTTGACCTGGTGATCAACCACGCGTCGAGCGCCCACCTCCATTTCCAGGAGTTTCTAGAAGACAGGGAGCCGGGTCGTAGCTATTTCTTCACGGCCAGCGCGGAGCAAGACGTCAGCGCGGTCACTCGTCCGCGGGCGACGCCCTTGCTACAGGCTCACGAAACACCTAACGGAGTGCGTCACGTCTGGTCCACCTTCTCGAGGGACCAGGTCGATTGGGACTTCTCTAATCCGGATGTCCTCTACATGTTCTTGGACATCTTTATTACGTATATTGAGCGCGGCGCGTCTTGGATGCGCCTGGACGCCATCGCCTATCTTTGGAAAGAGGTGGGGACCTCCTGCGTCCATCTACCCCAGACTCACGCCGTGGTTCAGCTGCTGAGGGCTGTGGCGGAGTCTATCTCTTCAGACATCAAGATCTTGACTGAGACGAACGTTCCTCTGGCGGAGAACTTGAGCTACTTCGGTGCTGGGGACGAGGCTCACATCGTCTATAATTTCTCCCTGCCGCCATTGCTGGTCCACGCTCTCCTGACCGGAGAAGGAGACTACCTCACTCGGTGGTGCCAGTCGCTCCCGGAGCTGGCCTCAGGGTGTACCTACCTAAACTTTACGGCCTCTCATGACGGTATCGGGTTGCGGCCGGCCGAGGGGATCCTGGGGGATGGAGACCGCCATCGACTTGTCGATTGTGTACGTCAGTTTGGTGGTCGACTCACTGAGCGACGAAAGCCGGACGGCTCCCTGAGTCCATACGAGGCGAACATCTCGCTCTTCGACGCGCTCAAGGGCACCGTCGCAGGTCAGGATGACCTTCAGGTTGAAAGGTTTCTCGTATCCCAAGGCGTCATGTTGTCTCTCCAGGGCGTCCCTGCGCTTTATTATAATAGTCTCCTCGCCGCGCCGAATAACCTCGGCGGCTTGAAGAAGACTGGTCGTAATCGGACTATCAACCGCAAGAAGTGGACGCTGATGGAGATCGAGGAGCGCCTTCAACCCGGTGAGGCCGCACCATGGCGAGTGCTTCAGGGGCTCAAGGCAATGATGGAGGTCCGTCGAAATCAACCCTGCTTCCACCCGGAGGCGCCCCAGGAGGCCCTCTCTCTTCATCCACGAATCTTCGCCCTGCGCAGAGACTCGGTCTGCTTGGAGCAGACGGTCTTGTGCCTCTTCAACATTAGCGCTGAAGATGTAGAGATCGATCTGCCGAGTCTGGGATTGGGGCCGCTTGGATCTTGGTCCGAGATCTATGGTCAGAGAGTCGATCACCAGCGAGATGGTCTTCTGATCATCCGCTCGTACGGTTTAGTTTGGTTAGAGGCCTTAGGCGACCAGCATTCAGATGGGTGATCGTGTACTCGTGCCGCGGTTTGGGCCTGTGTAGTTTAAGGCTCTGAAGAAGGGGCAAGTCGAGACGATGACTTCTGCCGCCGAATCTCGAATCATTTCGGCTTTTCTTGCTCTGGGGCTTTCTCTTGGGGTGCCTTTGGGTTGGGAATGACGCCGACCTGGCCAACGAAGTGGGTCTTCATACACTCCTGGGTACACTCTCTCCGAATCGTCTCAGGTGAGACGGCCTGCATCTGGCGCGACTGAACACACTTGGAGATACACGCGCGCTGCTCAGCATACCTCTTGTCGAGTTCCTCTTGGGTCAATGACGGGACATTCTCGGAGTTCTTTATCCCGGTGCTTCCCTTGTTCTTGTCGAGGAGTTTCGGGGAGGGGGGAGGCGTCTGTAGTCGGGGTTGAGCCGTCTCGGTTTGAGGTTGAGGGAGCTCCTGTGGTGTGACGTTAGTGCACCCGAGCGCCAGTGAAACCAGAGCACAGCACAATATCGGGAGCCGTCGCTGACGGGGTGAACCGCCGAGTTGTTCGGCGAACGCGTCGTTAAGGCTTGGAGTGGTTGGGCTCATTTGATTGTCTCCTATGGGCGCCTCATGAAGTCGCCTGCTGTTGTCCCTACTTCGGTTGGGCTCTGACCACGTCTCTTCATCTTTTTGAAAAACGCCTCGAATGAGCACGAGTCTTCGTGGGCGTTCCCATCCATGAAGCCGGTCGCCGCCACGCACAAAAGAAAACCGCGCATCAAAGACCTCAAGTCTAGAATCCTGCCTGCCGCGTGACTGCGTCCGGAGGACGCTGCCCTATCAACGGCAACACTACCCGGAATATTCATGATTTCCCATGTCGCTGCTGAGGACAGCGAAGAGGTCAGCAGCTGAGACCAAAAGAGATACAGTTGAAACTGTGTGGTCTCATCGTCGGAAGTACGCGCAGGCTGGTAGCAGACCATCTCCCAGCGCTTTTCATTGACGAGTCATCGGGGCGCGAGGCGTCGAATACTCACGTCTAGGGAACCAAATCAAAGGTCTAGGCTGATCTTACTCTCTAAGCTGTCGGTGGAGAGTCTCTGGAATTAATGCTACAGTGCTGCCTGGTGGGGATACCTATTGTCGGCCGTCTAATGCGGCTGACCCGTTTGACTAATTATAGAGGTTGTCTATGTCGCCCGACGTCAACGTTCGCGCTCGCTCTGCGGGCTCTCTTCTTGTTTGCCTTTTCATGCTGCTCGCTGCGGTCCCAGCTTTCGCTCAGGTCACAGCTTTTAGCGAAGATGTCCACGACGCGATCGATCGCGGTCTAGATTACGCGGCAGCACAGAACTGGTTCATTAACGGGTGTCCTCCTGCGGGCCATGGTGATGGCACGGGTCTAATGGCCCTCGCGCTCCTTGAGAAGCGAGCGGACGCGAATCAGAACGCGTTGAGTCAGGGCTACGTGAACTCGAACGCAATCGACCAAGCGCGGGCTGATCTGGTGATTAACCGAATTATTCAGCGCGTAGACGCGTCGGCGCCCAATGGGTTCCTCGCCTATCAGGACGGCGCGGACCTGATGGCCTTGGCTCTCTACTGGAGAACCGGAGGTCCGGACCAGGCGGGCTCTTTGGCGGCGGTCAATAAGCTCTTCGACCGTATCGAGACCAATCAGCTTGCCTCTGGCTACTGGTGTTACTCACCGGGTCAGCAATGCAATGACTCATCGACGACCCAGCTTGTTATGGCTGGTCTCGCCGGCGCGCGCGGCGTCTTCCTCGCCAATGGCGACGCGGCACGAGCCGCGTCTGTGAATCAGCTGACGTTGAACGCACGAAATGCCTACGCGGCGAATGGCGCGGCAGGCGGTGACGGTGTCAACGACCCAGACGAGCGCGGCCATGGGTACAACGCGGGTAATAGAAACAGCCTACAGCAGACGGCGTCTGGTATATGGAGCCAGCTGGCAGGTGGCGCGGACGTCAACGACGCGAGCGTCCAGCAGTACATCAAGTGGATCTACAATCGTTATCAGTATGGCGGGTTTTCCTACAGCGGTGGCTGGGGTGGGTCACACTATTATTTTCTCTGGGCCTTTGAGAAGGCCATG
>CALELH010000159.1 GCA_937902595.1 uncultured Myxococcales bacterium | reverse complement strand
CGAGTCCGTGCAAATCTACGGACTGAAGGGCTTGAGGAATCGCACTACGAATGTCTTCAATCGGGATCATTACTCACCACCAATCAAGGAACGAATTTGCTTAACTAAACCACGCGCCCGCTGGGGCGCGTCTCCAACATAATCATCAGATTTCATACTGGCGCGTATCTCGCCTTCGCTCATCAAGCTGAGCATTGTCTCGTCCGCAGCCAATCCGTCGATGAGCGGGTTCCCCTGCCCTGCCTGCATTGACGCCCAAGCGGTGAGCGCGTGCTCGCGCAACACTTCATGGAGTTGCTGTCTATCGCCACCGCGTTTCGCCGCCTCCATGAGTAGACGCTCAGACGCGGCGAATGGGCCGTATGTGTCCATCAATTGCGCCGAGGCGTTCCGGTTAATGCGGAGACCATCGATGAGCTTGTGCGCTTTGCGGAGCAGCTCATCGGTGATTAGGAATGACTCGGGCATCATCGTGCGCCGATTCGCGGAGTCATCCAGTGTGCGCTCAAGCAGGCTGTGAGCTGCGTTGTCCCAAGCCACACGAGGGAGCGCCGCTAGGAGGCGAGCCAAGCTGTCGATGTTCTCGGCGTCGATAGGGTTCCGCTTGAAAGGCATCGCGCTGGAACCGACCTGTGACTTACCGAAAGGCTCCGCCCATTCCCCAATCACCGGAGACTGCAAGAGCCTCAGGTCAAAGGCGAACTTGTAGACGGTCTGGCCCAGAGAGGCCAAGGTCGAAACCAGCTGGAACTCCTGCTTTCGCGGGACCGTTTGGGTCGCGACCTGAGCTGGCTTAATGCCCAGCTCTTCCATGACCAGTCTCTCCATCTCGATGGTGTCGATGGGCAGCCCCTCTAAGAGCTGATGATACGAAGCAGATGTTCCCGTTGCTCCTTTGAAGCCCTTACCGATCAAGCGACCGCGCAGGTCACGGAGGGCAAGCAGATCCTCCATAAAGTCCTGGCCATACTGGGCAAGCCGGTAGCCGATCGTCGTGGGCTCTGCTGGTTGCAGATGCGTAAAGCCCATGGTGGTCACGTCGGCCTCAGCTTCGATCTGCTCGCAGAGACGCGAGAGCAACGCCTCGACCTTCCGGATTACGATATCCAGAGCCTCACCCAAGCGAACCGCGTCGGCGTTGTCTTGCACGTCCATAGACGTCGCGCCGAGGTGGATTACACCTCCACCCACGGTGCACTGCTCGGCGTAGGCTTTGACCTCGGACATGACATCATGACGAATAGACTTCTCGATCTCCGCGGCCCGCTCTAGATCAACCCGATCTTTGTGCTCCACGAGATCAGCGACCTGCTCCTCTGACACCAAGCCAACGGTCTGTTGGGCGCGGGCCAGGGCGATCCATATGCGTCGCCAAATACGTCGCTGGTGCTCCACGCTCCAAACCGAACGCATCTCCTCGGTACCGTAGCGCCAGGTAAACGGTGACAGATAGGTCGTGTGATCAAAGCTGCTCATTCGACGCCCTCAACTCCGTACGTGTCCAGAACCACCAACTCAGAGCGAGCTGGTCCCACAGATACATATCGAATTGGCACACCGGAAAGCTCGGCGATTCGGTGCAGATAATTGCGGGCGTTCTTAGGGAGCTCAGCCCAAGTACGTGCTTCCCGGGTTGGAGTGTCCCAACCGGGCCACGTCTCATAAACAGGCTCCACATCGAAGAGGTCTGTGGTGTCCGGCATACTCGTTACGATCTCGCCATTGATGCGATAGCCAGTACACAGCTTGATCTCATCGAAGTGATCTAAAATATCCATCTTGGTCACAGCGAGGGCTGTAAAGCCGTTGAGCCATGCTGCGTATGCGATAGCGACCCCATCAAACCAGCCACAGCGACGTGGCCTGCCTGTGGTCGCACCATACTCCTTACCAATATCGCGTAGCTTCTCACCGTCCGCGTCTAATAACTCGCAAGGAAATGGCCCACCGCCGACGGACGTCGAATACGCCTTCACTACGCCGAGCACACCGTCGATGGCCGTAGGAGGGATCCCTGCGCCACAAGACGCCGCGCCCACTGCGGGGTTCGAGGAGGTCACGTATGGGTAAATGCCCCAGTCGAGGTCACGCATAACACCCAGTTGGCCCTCAAGGAGAACCTGGCGGCCGCTCTGGACCGTGTCCTTTACGATCGGGAGAGTGTCCACGATCCGGTCGGCCAGCTTCTCTCCCCAGGCGAGGCACTGTGAGAGGAGCTCTTCGAGATCGATTGCGGGACGACCGAAGTCAGTCAGCATTCGGTTTCGTGCAGGCAGAGTCTGCTCGAGGCGTGACCGCAAGT
>CALELH010000158.1 GCA_937902595.1 uncultured Myxococcales bacterium | reverse complement strand
GCAAGGCCAGAGCCAGCTTCCCGGTTTCCCTCAAAAATGATCGTCGCGAGATGCCTGTTGGCCGAGTCTTCATCGTAGTGCTCCCAGAGTTGTATAAGTCTTCACCCCTTAGGAACCGCGAGGGGAGTATTCTGGGAAACTGCTACTCAAAATGTGGGCTCAATGACGGCCGTGGCGATACAAGAATGAGTCTGTTTGAGTCATCGCGATGATGACTTGTCGCAAGGGCAACCCTGATTCGGCCAGGTGGTTCAATGTGGCGTCCACACCACAATGGTCTGAGGGCTCTTGGCTCCGTCCCGATGCGAACCTCATCCACTGAATCACCATACAGCGTTGTACCTCAGCGTCTTGTCCAAGGGCTCCGGTGAGTTCGTTTGCGTCGCTGTATGTCCCGTTGAGGCTGTCCGTTCCGGTCAGATTGACCGTCGTGTCGATCGCAAGTCTGTTCTCCTGTGCCCTGAATCGTCCGATCCCGTCGAATGACTCGAAACCAAAGCCGATGGGATCGATCAAGGTGTGACATCCGGCGCAGCTCGGGTTTTCAGTGTGGGCCGCGAACCGCTCTTGGGTGGTGGCGTCCTCGTCAAGGGCCGGCGGTTCATCATCGACGTCTTCGGGAGGAGGTGCCAACGGCTGACACAGCACTCGCTCTCGGATAAACACACCTCGCTGGATTGGGGAGGACTGATTGTGTTTAGCGTGTCTCGCCAGAAACGCGCCCCGCTGCAGAACTCCATTTCTTTCTCCATCGGGTAGCTCGACTCGATGGCGTCGTCCGTCAGCTGGGACGTCGACACCATAGAGTTGACCGAGCTCATGCTCGACGAAGCTGAGGGTGGTCGAGAAGAGCGTCTCTAGGTTTGCGTTCGCGTCCAACGTCAAGTGCTCGACGACGGCGAGGGTCTCTTCGTTCATCATTCGTGCGAGGCCTGCGCTCCAGGCAGGGTATTGCTGAGGGTTCTTGTCGGTGTGTTTCAGGTCCTTGATGCCCAACCACTGAGTGTAGAAGCGACGAACCATACGCCGCGCGCGCGGGTCGTCCAACATGATCTCAGCCATGTCAGCCACGCCTTCAGGGGTGTCCAGTTCACCTCGTTCCGCAGCCTGTAAAAGCTCAAAATCAGGTGCCGAAGCCCACAGGAAGAATGAGAGTCTAGAGGCCATCTCAAATCCCTTAACCGCGACGACATCGGCGTCATCCAGGTTCGTGTTCGTGATCTCCAACCGGTACAGAAATTGAGGTGACTGCAGAATTGCGGAGATGACCGTCTCGAGGGACTCGCGCAGATTCCGAGAGTCGTCGAGAGTCTCATCAAAGAGCGACGTGATCCGGGCGGCGTCCTCATCTGAAAGGGGACGTCGATAGGCGAGCGTAGCGATTCGTTTGAGGGCGTCGTGTAGGCACTCCGTGTTGACATCTGTGCAGTTGGGAGAGAACCGAGCCAGCAGGCGCCGACGACTCTCAGTGAGCTCTCGCGCTACGACATCTGCAGCGGTGAAATATTGCTCGGCGAGCAGCAGATTCACGGTCGCAAACTCAGCGTTATTGTCGAAGCCGAAGGCCTCGATTTCGGGAGGGAACCCGACCGTTGGATCCGTTCGAGTCGCGAAGACGTCAGCGATCACGTTGGCGTATTCTTCTCGGGTCATGCGTCGCAGGGGAGCGGTGCCGGGGCTAATGTCCTCGCACTTCGGAGCCGCGTGGTCTCGATTCACTTCGACTGTCCCTATCCAGCGAATCAAAGAGTCAATGCTCAGTCCGCGGCCTGTCTGGTCGACGCGCTCGGCGTATGACAAGCCTGTCGGCGGCATCTGGGTCATTCCTCCGCGGCCTTCTCCTCTGAGTAAGGCGACCAATGGACTCTCCTCAGGTTCTTCCGGGGTCAGCCACTCAGAGTTGGTGGCCATTAGATCCTGGAATTTATGAAAGCTCGCGAAGAATGGACTTATGGAGTCTG
>CALELH010000157.1 GCA_937902595.1 uncultured Myxococcales bacterium | reverse complement strand
GGTGCGGCACGATGGAGCCTGTGCCCAGGGAAGCGAGGGCGTCGATTACGACCCCCGGCACGAGCTGACCTGGGTCCCGAACAAAACGATCATCCCAATACATGGGGGCCGGAAGCGCCGCGTCTGCCCCGCCTGGAGTCGCCCAGACCTTGAGGCCGTGTCGGTTCTCCTCCACATCCGCCAATGGGAAGTGTACTTCATCGGTTATCAGCCTGAGCTGAAAGGGGTATTCACCCGGCGCTAGAGCCGCCCCATCAGGACCAAAGCCATCCCAGTTGATACGGTTATCACCGCGTACTACACGAGCCGACACCACCCTATCAACGCCGCGCTCAAACCGATGGTTCATGTTGGTGTCGAGGATGAGCATGGCGGTTCCAGCGACATTGGATCGGAACGTAAACGCGCCCTCATCCTGCTCACCGTCTCCGTTAGGGCTGATGGTTCGACTGCCCACCGAGTCCTGGAAGACGACCGAGCTGAGCGCGGGGACGGGCCCCTCCAAAGGCGCAAACGAAGGGGTGTTCAAGTAGAGGGAGAACTCGGCCTCCAAAGTCAACGGCGCTCGCGGACCTCTGGAGAGTAGGCAAGCGCCAAGAAACGCCGGCTGGTACAAGCACTCGCTCTTCCGGCTATCAAGCCCAAGACCGACCGCGTTAGCGACGAAGTCTACGGTGCCGGCCAAGAGCCCGATGAACTCAAGGCGATACACCGCGCTGTCCGCCTTTGCGTACAAGCGCCCAGACGTCGGGTAAGCGACATTGTGCGAGGTGAGTCGCCAGCGCTTGGAGTGAAGTCGGCCGCCATCCACGCTCGCTCCCTGAGCGTCAAGCACGTCTACCTCGAAGAAGCGTGTTGAGCCTTCTGCCTCATACTTGCCGTGAGGTGTAACACCCGAGAGGGTGGGAGCCTCACCGGCGAAGGCGAGCCGCCAAGAGCCAGCTTCCGTGGCGTTGATCTCATGGTATTGCCGCGAATCGACGGAATGATGGGAAGTGCAAAACCCCGGAGCCGGAGGGTGCACACCGTCGCGGCTCGGAGAGGAGTCTACGGCCAGGACGTAACCACAGAGGCCTTCCGGCGCCTCGGGAGAGAGGGAGCCGCCACCCGAGAGGCGACAACGCGCATCGGGGCCACACTCCTGGTCACCAACGCAGGGCGCGAGGGTAGGGGGAAACACGACGATCTCTGCTCCTCGTCGCTCGGCCGCCACGAGCCCAGCGCGAGGCTCATCGACGTCCACTCGCATTCGTTCTCCGTCGCGCTCAGCGCACTCCTCCGGAGCTCCCATACAGCCGGCAACCACCTGGGGCAAATCATTGACCCCATCATCGGAAGAGCAGATGAGGAGTCGCTCGCCGGCCTGTAGGTCAACATACACCTCAGCACCTGAGACAAGCCCTTGATGAAGACCTAACTGACGGGTCCCTTCAGGACGGGCGTTCACCCCAATAGGAGAGGTCATCAAGATCGCGAGCAGCCAAGCCGCCGTCACCGCTGGCGTGATACGCCCAATGAACCCGTTGCTGTCTCTAGTCATGCATCTTCCCTAGTTTAGGCTAAGGTGTGGCTACCCTAGCGTCACATCTCCTATCAATTTGCCGTGTTTACGGTCTCGATTTCCAGCATTTGCTTCACCTGGCCGCATAACCTCGCACCCTGAGAACATTGGGAATCAAGTTGTGGTTCTTGCTATACTCCCACTTCTCCAAATCAATGAGAGTACTCGATGAGCCTCCAAGCACCACGGCTAATCCTAGCCTTACTCGTGACGTCCACCCTCACAGCCTGTGAACCTACGGCAGGCCAAGAGCCGTCAGAACAGCAAGACGCCGCCCTTGATATGGCGACAGGGGACTCGACGGTCGACGCGACCGCAGTGGACGCCGCACCAGCGGACTGTGTCCCGAATCGGGCGGCCTACGAAGAGACATTCAAAGAGGTCCTGGAGACCCACTGTGTCGACTGCCATGGCGAACCTCTTCAGTTTGGGGCGGTCTACCCCCTCAACAGCTTCGAGAAGCTCCTCGAGCCGACCTCAGGCGGCCGCCCGATCGACCTCGTCGTGTCTGCGGTTCAACAGGGTCTTATGCCCCCGGGCGGACAAACGCCTCTCGGTACGGACACGCGGCAGGCGCTCGTAAATTGGGCGTCCTGCGGTGAGGCGGGCGCTGTCCCCACCGACCCTGTCAATCCAGGTGGCGCCTTTGACGCGAACCGCCCTGTGTTAATGGCGCCGGACACGCCCCCGGAGGGCACCGACTTCTTCGATCTGCTCGCGGGCGGATTCCAGGTCAGCCCCGACGACGATGATCGATATGAGTGCTTTTACTTTGAAGCGCCGATCACAGAGGAGCGGTTTATTCGCCGCATCGAGACAATCCAGGACGACACCCGGGTTCTTCATCACGTCATCCTCTTACCAGGAGCGACAGGAGAGCCCGGTACACACAGCTCGTGTGATGACGACAACCCACTCTCTCTCGTCTACGGTTGGGCGCCCGGGCAGGGTGCGCTCCACTTCGACGAGGGGGGTATTCGGTTGAGCCCAGGGCAGCGATACACACTCCAGATTCATTACAACAACAAGGCTGGGCACGACGATGTCCAGGACAACAGCGGGGTAAGAATCTTCCACGGAATCCCCGAAGGCCCTGAAGTGTCGATGCTCACCTTCGGCCCCCTCGGCTTCAACATCCCGGCGAACAGCACAAAGACAGTCGAAGGGTGGTGCAGGATGCCGACCACCACGACGCTCCTTTACAGCTTTCCCCACATGCACGAGGTAGGGATCGGCTTTGCGGCAGAGAGGGAGGCCAGAACGCAGCCCTCCGATGGCGATAATGCGCCCGTCTCCATCGTTGAACTCGATGGCTGGGACTTTGGAAGTCAGTACATTTACGACACCCCAGTCGTACTGGAAGCGGGGGACATCGTGCGAACCTCGTGCACTTTCCAGAACATGGCCGATCGCCGCGTACGGTTTGGGCCCAACACAGCGGATGAGATGTGCTTCAACTTTGCCTACGTAAGCCCCCCGCCACCAGTCACTTTCTGCAACCAAAATGAGCGTCCCATACCCTATGTATATACGCCTGGTGACTGCGCCGCCCCTGGATCAGACGAGGTGTCTGCGCCGCCGATCTTCACCCCGTTCTTCGAGGGGGAGGCCCCACGTTTAGAGGGGGGAGACGCTCCTGAAGGCCGCTGGGTCCTGAGCGGAGCGGAGCTCTACCTGCCATCCTTGGCCCTCGGTGGGTTCACCCTGGACACCGAACAAAGCAGGGTCACCGCGCTCGGCACCGCGGCCTTTGAGGAGGGGGTCTTCTACTTTGACGCGATGACCGAGATTCATGCCGTGGCGAACGGCGTGTCCTTTGATTCCACCCGGCCCATCTCGTTTCATGGGCCAGTGGAGTTTTCAAGCGAGGATCCTGGGGCTCTCAGCGTGTCAGCCTCCTGCGGCGAGCTCCCGGCAGAGGAGGGCATACGATTCGGGTATGAAGACATGAGCCTGCTGATCGTAGCGCCCTCGTCACTAGGGCCTATCGACCTGGAGCTGCTCCTCAAGTTTGAGCGTCAGGCGCTCTAATTCGTCGCCTTTAGCAGGCTCCGAAAGAGAGCACAGTAGCGCTCTGCGCTCCGCGTCCACGAGGAATCAAAGGCAAACCCTGCATCGACGAGCTGCCTCCAAGCGGCTCGGTCTGTGTTCCACAGGGCGGACGCTCGAGACATAGCGTCGACCAATCCAGCCGCGTCCGCTGTATGCATGTGCACGCCGTTGGCATCCGAAGCAATGCCATGATCAAAGACTGTATTGGCGAGCCCGCCAACCGGATTTACTACCGGCACTGTTCCATAGCGCATCGCATACATCTGTGTGAGCCCACAGGGCTCGAAGCGGCTCGGAATAAGGAAGGCATCCGCACCCGCTATAATCCGGTGTGACATGGGGCTATCGAAGCGAATATCTGCGTACAGACGGTCTGGCTGAGCCTCCGCTGCCCGCCGCAGCGCGGCCTCCAGGTCAGGGTCTCCATTGCCCAGCAGAATGAGCCGAGCGTTCATGCCCTCAAGGGCCCCCAAGCTGTCCAGGATCCAATCCACACCTTTCTGTTCGGCGAGCCGCGTAACCACGCCGAACAGCACCCCTGCCTCATCTGGAGCCCATCCAGCCTGAACAAGGAGCTGCCGGCGACATTCATCCTTACCGTCGCGGTCCCTCGCCGAATAATTTGCGGGCAGGTGTGGATCCGTCAGCGGGCTCCACTCCGAAGGGTCTACTCCATTCAATACACCGTGGACCCCCGTAGCCTTCAAGAGCTCATGTAGGCCGCAGCCAAACGCCTCCGTTTG
>CALELH010000156.1 GCA_937902595.1 uncultured Myxococcales bacterium | reverse complement strand
GGCCTCGTCCTTAAATTCACGCCGCAGTCGTTCTTCTACGGAGTGCGTCCGGCCGACCAGGCGATCTGACCATCGAAGTTGTTTGAGGGCCCGCGAGGCGAGCGGTACATCAACCAGCCCGTTGATCACACGCGTACCCGGTCGATCGCTACAAGGTGGAGAGGTGTCGGCGGCGCTACATTCAGGGGGCTGACCAAGCTTGACTGAGGCGATGGCGTTTCCACGGGCTGTTCTTTCGCTGTCCGAGTCCCGTGCGAAGAACGCATCGATGCGCCCTAATCCACCTTGATCCTCTGCGCTCATCTTGAGTCGAATTCCCTGGGCTGTGGCGCACACTAGACTGACGTTCTTAAGGGTCGGCGAGCCAAAGCCTGTGGTAAATGATTGGCTCTGTGTAAAGCGGTCATCGGCTCCTGTTCCCGGATCTCTGGTCGCGCGACCGATCGTCGTCGACGGTGTGGAGCTATCCTTCTTGAATCGGCAGCTCCAGCGCCGAGTCGTCTTGTCCTCTGTGTTCTGACACGGCGCGTCCTTTGGGAAGCCACCTCCGGCCGTGGTCCAGGCGAACTTGGTGTCTCCGAACTCAATGGAGAGTGAGTCCGGCGGCCAGTGTTTTCGGGATTCACGGACACCGAGCACGAGCTCATCTCGTGTCTCGTGCCAGGTCAGCTTTGGGCTGCCCGGCGCCCGTGGGGCAGTGATCTTGCGGTCCGCTTTAACGAACTCAAGTATGCGGTCCGCTCCAGCACGCCATTTCACGACCGGAGGCCGAGTAAAGACCCCGTCCGGAGTCTCGATTCCGAGCAGCGAGTACACCGTCGGCCCAACATCCATAAGCTCGAGTGGCGCGATGCGGATACTTGATGGAGCGGCGTCAGTCAGGGCGCGATTTGCGATAAAGAAGGGGATGTTCATGGCGGCGTCAGCGAGGCCGCCCTCGTGAGCATACGGTGCACCGTCCTTCCCACCGAAGGTCCAGCGGCTGCTCGCGAAGAGCACCGCGTCACCAGTGCGGCCGGTCTCTGCCGTGTCGATGGAGCGTCTCATCTTGTTGAGCAGTCGTTCGCGCCGGTAGGCACGGATAGACGCCCCAAAGGCAGGTCTTAGGTCCGCTCGATAAGAGAGGCCACGGGGGCCGCCATCAACACGCGTGGTATCCAGCCACATCGCGCCAGCGATCCATTGGGTTGTCTGGGTCATCCGTGAGATCGCTTGACTCAGGCATAACCTCGCCGTCTCGTCTGAGCACTGTCCTGGACGGCAATCTGGGAGATACAGTCGAGCTACCGCGCCCTCTTCAACCACTCGGAGCTGATTCTTTGCCTTGCCTTGAAACCACTCAATGCAATTCGGTGACTTGAGATGCGCGCCTATCTGATCGAGCAGGCGGCTTCGTGCGATGACATGAATCCTGTTTGGCCGCAGGTCCCGTGCCCGGTCAATGACACCGTGAGTCCCCACGAGCATGATCGTCGCGTTCTTGTACTGTCCCGGCCTCTCGGCGCGATACTTGGTGACCATATGCCACAAGGCTTCGTCCATCTCTTGAAGAGCGAGATCCTGTTGGCGTTCGAGGCTCGCGTTCTTGGAGTCGCAGGACGCGTTGCTTCGGTGACAGCTCGCGGCGCGAGTCTGCCTAAAAGGGACGACAACCAGGCGATTCCCGTTCAGGAGCAGCGATGTAGCTGACTTCTGGCTCTCTCGATCCAGGAGAGGCACGGCGAGTGCGCCCGTCGGAGAGTGCACCAACGCGAGGGAACCCACCGTGCGTCGTTTTGGGATGTGCCAATTGGCACCCTGCCCGTACACGTGAAAAGCGGCGCCTACCGGAACCCGCTTGGCCAGCCTTGAGATCCACGTCGGGTGTAGGGTGAGTTGGCTGAGGAGCGTCCTCTGAGTCGCGCTCGGCTTACTGAAATGCTCTGTATACCATTGCCCTGGTGAGTGCAGTGAATCAGACAGATTGTAGAGTCTCTCCGGACCGTCGTTGGGCCGGTCTATGAAACGGGAGCCCACTATGCCGTGCTCACCCGGAGACCGCGCGGTCGCTAGGGTCGCAGCAGCCGAGAGGGGGGTCCCAGCGACTGGGCCTTCCGCACGATTGGATGACGCGAACTTAAAACCATCCAACGCGAGCAGAGACAAGCCGGAGCGAAAGTTCGGCTCATTGTCCGCTCTGATTAGACTTCGCAAATGACGAGCGAATGTGTCTTGCCGCAAGCCCTCTGCGACGATCACGATCACCGTACTCTCAACCTTGGTAATCTCTTTGGAGAGACCGGGGGAGGGGATTCGGTGCTGGCCAACTGATGTGCAGCCCATGAGTGAAGCCCAAGTGATAAGGGCGAGGGATAAGCACAACTGTCGCGATACGAATAGGATAGGGGTCGATCTAGGCACTCGATG
>CALELH010000155.1 GCA_937902595.1 uncultured Myxococcales bacterium | reverse complement strand
GCGCCGATGGTACTGCATGATTTCTTGTGTGGGAGAGTAGGTCGCCGCCGGAATCAATTCAAAACGCCCCGTAGCTTATGCTGCGGGGCGTTTTTTTTGGCCATTTGCGACGCACCCTCCGTGCCCCACAACTGACTCAAGACATAAGGCCACATCCCGCCCAACCGCTGTGGGGAGGGGGCCCGTCTGCCTAACTTAGCAGCCAATGTCGCATAAGCGGTGTTATGTGAACTTCAACATACTTGCCAAAGGTGCTTTGCACTTCCTATCCTCTCTGCAAAAGTGTTGCGCTAAAAATTCGTGTGGCACCTAATTATGTTTCAACCAAAAGGGAAGAGGAAGCGCATGCGGTATTTGCTGATTTTAGGTGGACTCTATCTCGGGGCAGGTGGGCTTCTGGTGGCGTGCTCTGGCAGCAGCGGTGGCGGTGGCGGTGCGGCGAAGGCGTGCGACGTAGTGGGCGCAACCGAGTCTTGCTCTTGTCCCGGTGGTGCCATGGGCGAGCGTGTGTGTGGCGATGATATGGCCTTTGGTGGGTGTTTAGGGTGTCCGGATGTTGATGCAGCCATGCCCTTTGATGGGCGTTGTTTTCGCTGTCTCGATGATGACCCCTATGCGTTACTCTGCGGCCCCGATGATACAGTAGAGCAATCAGACGGCAACACAGCCTGTGTCGACGGATCATCGGTGACCGCGTGTAGTACCCTTGCGGACTGCTGCGAAGCATTTCGGCGCACAACCGGTGTTGCCGAGACCTGCGGAGGATGCTTGAGTCCTTTTACGGGTACCAACTGCGACGAGTGCGCAGCCCGCTTCGCCGGGCCCGAATGCGATCAGTGTGCGGAGGGTTTCACTGGCGATGGCTGCGAGACCCCCTCTACCGGCAACACCCCAGTAGGCTTGAACGCTGAGACTGCAGCTGCTGCAGTAAACACATACGCTGAGATCGCATACGCGACTTATAGCGACTCGCTCATCACAGCACAGGCACTCGACCAGGCCATCACGGCCTTCGTCGACGCTCCCTCGGCAGCTGGTCTCGAGGCTGCAAAGAATGCGTGGCTCGCGGCACGCGACCGCTACTTAGAGACAGAGGTTTACCGTTTCTACGAGGGACCAATCGACAACGCTGAGGGCCCTGAGGGTCTCCTTAACGCGTGGCCAATGGATGAGGCCTATGTCGACTATGTCGAGGGCGATTGTTGCTCTGGTATCATTAACGACACCAGCGTTGCGATCACCGCTGAGGAACTTGAGGGCCTCAACGAAGCTGGTAAGGATGACAACATCGCGACGGGTTACCACGCGATCGAGTTCCTCCTCTGGGGCCAGGACCTCGACGACGCAGGTCCGGGCGCCCGTCCTTTCACCGACTACTTGACGGATGGTAACGGCACCGCCGCTAACCAGGATCGCCGTGGTCTATACCTCAGGACTGTCTCCACGATGCTCGTGGGACACCTGGAGATGCTGAAGAACGCGTGGGCACCTGACGCTGACAATTACCGCGCGTCCTTCGTCGCCGCTGATCCTCAGGAAGGGATCCGTCGCATCATGACCGGTATGATCATCCTCGCTGGCTTCGAGACTGGTGGCGAGCGTGTCCAGGCTGCTCTAACCTCAGGTGACAAGGAAGACGAGCACTCCTGCTTCAGCGACAACACCCACCGTGACATGATCCAAGACGTTCAGGGCATCGTAAACGTCTTCAAGGGAACCTACGGAAGCATCACCGGTACCGGCATTAAGGACGTCATCGAGGCGAGCGACGCCGCTCTCGCTGCTGAGATCACAGGTAAGCTCTCTGAGGCTCTCGCAGCCGCAAACGCTCTGCCTGTTCCTTTCGACCAGGCGATCGCTACGACCAACACTGAGGGTCGTGCTATCGTTGAGACGTTGGTCACCAAGCTGCGCTCAGCTGAGTCATCCTTGGAGTCCGCGTTCACCCTGTTCGGGCTGGAAATCCCAGTCGCGGAGTAAAGTGGAACCAGAGGCCGCACAATCCACCCACCATCCGTTCTACCGGCTCCGCTTTTCGAAGCGCCCGGTGGCCATGGTGGTATGTGCGGTCTCTCTCCTCTGTCTCGTCGCCACGTCATGCGGGGACCCAGACAACACCTCGGTAGTCGACGAGACCGAACGGCTGCCCGGTGGCGACACCACTAATAAATTGCTGCTCGGAGTGAACGCGTTCATCCGCCCTGTCAGCAACCTCCTCGAAGAGAACGAGGCCGCTTTTTACACCGGCAACAGCTTCTTTAACCAAGCCTGGGTTGAGGCGCCGTCGAGCACAACTAAGCGAGATGGTCTTGGTCCGTTCTTCAACGCACGTGCGTGTTCCGCATGTCATCCCCGTGATGGCCGAGGCGAACCGCCGTCCGAACCTGATGAACCATTCCTGGGCCTATTGCTTAGACTCAGTGTGCCTGGAGAGGGGCCAAACGGGGCGCCGAAGCCGCACCCTGTCTACGGCGATCAATTTCACCAGAGCGCTATTCTTGGTGTGCCTGCAGAAGGCACTCCCATCGTCGAGTATGAAGAGCTACCAGGACAATTTGATGATGGAGAAGCCTACAGCCTCCTGAAGCCCACATACCGAATCGATGACCTGAACTATGGCCCTCTGGGAGCAGACACCATGATGTCGCCCAGAGTCGGCCCCCAGGTGATCGGTATGGGCCTACTGGAGGCCATCCCCGAGAGCCGTCTTCGAGCGCTCGCGGACCCTGAAGATGGAGACGGAGACGGGGTGAGCGGTCGTATGAATATGGTCTGGGACACCACAGCGGGAACCTTGCGACCAGGTCGATTTGGCTGGAAGGGAGACGCGACGTCAGTGCGAATGCAAGTCGCGGGAGCGTTCGCGGGCGACATTGGGATCACCTCTGACCTGTCACCCGACCTCCTCTGCGGAGAAGGACAGGATGAGTGTGTGGAGGCGACGTCCGGTGGAGATCCGGAGATAGAGCAGAGGCTGTTTGATTTCGTGGTTCTCTATACAGCGCTCGTCGCCGTACCAGTACGCCGTGGCTGGCAGGACCCAGACGTCCTCGTCGGGAAAGCTTTGTTTAGTCAGATTGGATGCGCAAGCTGCCACGTCCCTCGACATGAGACAGGCGAGCACGAATTCGTAGAGGTCAGCCATCAGATCATCTGGCCTTACACCGATCTGCTGCTCCACGACATGGGTGATGGACTCAGTGACGGACGGCCGGTCTTCCTAGCGAACGGAAATGAGTGGCGGACCCCTCCCCTATGGGGCG
>CALELH010000154.1 GCA_937902595.1 uncultured Myxococcales bacterium | reverse complement strand
GTACTCCGTCACGACCGCCCTCGTACCCACTCTTGTAAAGGCTCACCAGGCCGGTGACACCCAACGTTTTATCGACCTCTGGCATGCCTCCATGGTGAAGGTCTCAACGATCATGCTGCCGGTGTTCGTGTTCTTCATGATCTTCGCCGAGCCCACCATGCGCGTGTTCTTCTCCGCAAGCTACGAGGGGGCGGCCACTCCATTCCGTGTTTATCTATGCCTGCTGCCCTTGAGACTCTGTGGATACGGCGCAGTAGTGAGAGCCGTCGGAGAGACGAAGCCCGTTTTGATGGCGGCCGCCGCAGGCCTCGTCACCAATGTCGCTCTGAATTATCCTCTCTATCTTGCCTTTGGCCTCGCCGGTCCCGCCATGGCGAGCGTACTCGCCCAGTGTGTCGCCATCGGTCTGTTACTCCTCTGCATCAAGCGCCGACTCCAAGTCAGCCAGATCTTCCCTGTGCTTCCGGTGCTGAAGACCCTCGTCGTTGCCGCTATCGCCGCGCTTCCAGCCTGGACAATCCAGAGCCTCTTCGAGACAGATGGGTGGAACTTGTTGGTCGGTGCTGTCACATATCTGCTGAGCTATCTTGTAGTCGCGCTGCTGACAGGGGTCTTGAGCCGAGAAGACCTCATCTATGTGAGAGAACTAGTGACGGGCAGAATCATGAGAAATGCCAAAGACGGAGGAGGGTCATGAGTCGTCGGTTTCTGATGGTGTCTCCGTACTTCGTCCCAATGAATTATGTGGGCGCAAAGCGGGCCTTACACCTCGCTCGGCATCTACCAGAGCTTGGGTGGGATCCCGCCGTCTATTGTATGCCAGAGGAGTTCGAGTTGGACCCGGCGCTCTGCTCTCTGATCCCCGACTGCCCTATCGATCGAGGCTTTCGAACAGGCTCTCTCGCGAGGTGGCAGGATCGAAAAGCACAAGCAGCGAAGGACCGAGCTGCATCAAGTCAGTATACCGCCCAGGAGCAACAGAGCGCGGTCGCCCAAGGAGCGCCTAGTCCGCTGACGCTGCCCTTCCGTGCGTTCAAAGGTCTCTTCTCTCCCTTCGATAGGTTCACCGCGCACGTACCTGGTTCGGTCCTACGCGCGCGACGCTTCCTGAAAGCTCAAGGGTGCGAACTGATCTACGCAAACGCAGGCCCGTTTTCAGCGATCTTCTTGGCGGATACCCTCGCGAGGATTACTGGCCTACCGCTCATTCTCGATCTCAGAGACCCCTGGACCATCGAACCGAATTATCGAGCAGGCTGGACACCAGGTGGTCGCAAGGTCATGGACCGAATCGAGGCGAGAGCCTTCCGGAGAGCATCACGTATAATATTGAATACCGAGGCCTCCCGTGATGCGTACATAGAGGCTTATGATGGACGCATCCCAGCTGATCGATTCACCTATGTGCGCAATCAGTTTGATCCCGAACTATATGGATCTCCCGCGCCAGCGCCAGCGGCCAAAGATGCGTTTCGGATCATCTATTACGGCCATCTACGACCGACGAAGAACGCCGGACTGTTCTTGTCTGCTCTACGTCAGTTCATCGACGCACACAGCCTTGAGCCAGAGATGCTGGAGTTCATTACTTTAGGGGAGGTTACGGCGGGTGACGCTGCAGCCATCGAAGAGCTGGGGCTCACTGAATACGTTCATCATCGTCCATGGCTCCCGTTCACCGATTCACCGAGTCTACTTGGCTCCGCGAGCCTCTTACTCGATCTGATGGGGCCCAATCACCATTTACAAATCTCAGGCAAGATATACGACTATCTCGCTTCAGGCCGGCCTATCTTGTCGGTCTCGCCTTGCACTGAACTCGATGAGATATTTAGTCAAACGGGCGCTGGAGAACGGGTTGACCTGGATGAAGACTCTATCGTCTCAGCCCTCGGGCGCGCCTTGAACGCTCATCAGGATGCGCGGCCGTTTTCGCCTGACAAAGACGCCGTCTCAAGGTATACCGCCCGCCCGGCAGCCGAAGCGATCGCCCACGTTTTTGACGAGGCCACTCGATGACCAGCAAACCTATCCTAAGCAACTCGCGCCCTGGCCCTTTGGGGCTTAAGGGATCATCCACTCCCGAGAACGACCCCGTCATCGTTGACCGTGCTTTCGTAGAGCATCTGATACGGCTCTCGCTGCGCGGGTTGGAGAAGATGTACGAACCGAAGGACGGACTGCTCTACTCCGTTGATTTCGAAGAGGGCTCG
>CALELH010000153.1 GCA_937902595.1 uncultured Myxococcales bacterium | reverse complement strand
TAGGTCTGGAGACCCAGCAGGTCGTAGGCGGCGCGGGCCAGCTTATTTAGACCCGGCGCGTCCAAGCCGAGATCAGCGAGGAACTCAGCGCGGTCCTCGGGGTCCATCTCCGACAACTCCGCTTCGATCTGTCCGCTGATGATCACGTGCCCGGCGCCTTCCTCGGCGGCGCGCGCGGCGACGGTCTCAGAGAAGCTGTTGCCAGCGACAGCGCCGTCCTCGTCGACGTTGCAGACATAGAGCACAGGCTTGATGGTGATGAAGCCGCCGCTGCGCAGGAGCTCGGTCTGGTCCTCGGTCCAGTCACCGGAGCGTAGAGGCTTGCCTTCAGCGAGCAGCGCGTGGGCTGGCTCGAAGACGTTCAGGCGCTCGATGGCGTCCTTGTCGTTACCCCGAGCCTTCTTCGTCAGGCGCTCCTGCTGGCGCTCCATGGACTCTAAGTCGGCGAGCACGAGCTCGGTGTCGATGGTCTCGATGTCGCTGATGGGATCGATCTTGCCGTCGACGTGAACGACGTCGCCGTCCTCGAAGCAGCGCACTACGTGGAGCACGGCGTCGACCATGCGAATGTGACCTAGGAACTGATTGCCCAGACCCTCGCCCTGGCTCGCCCCCCGAACGAGACCGGCGATGTCGACGATCTCGACGACCGCGGGGATCACCTTTTGAGTCGCGATGAAGCTCTGAATGGTCTCAAGGCGCTCGTCTGGTACGGACACGATGCCCACGTTGGGCTCGATGGTGCAGAACGGATAATTGGCGCTCTCGGCGCCCGCCGCGGTCAGCGCGTTGAACAGCGTAGACTTTCCTACGTTCGGCAGACCAACGATGCCAGCTTTCATAATTATGCTCCCGAGCTTTAAGTCGCGCGGACCCTATGCCTTTGGCGGCCAGATTTCAAGCGACGGGTGGTTGTGTTCGTCGACGGAAACCGGTAGACGAGCGTGATGCTCGCACCGATTAAATGGATCCTACGCGTCCTGACCATGTGTCTGACGTTCATCTGCGTCGTGATCATCTTGAATCCGATCCAGATCCTGAGCGCCTTGGTGTATCCATTCTCCAAGAGCCTATGCCGACGAATCAACTGCTGGTGCGCCCGTCAAACCTGGGGCACATGGGTCATCATGGCCGAGAAGCAGAACGGCATAGAGTTCCGCTTCACCGGCGAGCAGGTGCCCATCCGCGAGAACGCGTTTGTCACAGCGAACCATCAGAGCATCGCCGATATCATGGTTCTGTTGACGCTCTCTTGGCGCTGTAAGCGGCTCGGAGACACGAAGTGGTTCGTTAAGGACATCCTTAAGTATCTCCCGGGCGTCGGATGGGGGATGCTGTTTATCGACTGCGTCTTCCTAAAACGAGACTGGACCCGTGACCGCGGCTTTGTGATGGACCTTTTCGCTAAGTTCGAACGCGAGGACATTCCGCTCTTTCTCGTCTCCTTCCTCGAGGGCACTCGCTTAACCCAAGCCAAACAAGCGCGGGCCCAAGCCTTCGCTGCCGATCGAGGCCTTCACGTCCCTCAGCACACCTTGGTCCCACGGACGAAGGGCTTCGTCGCTACGATGCACGGGCTCCGAGGGCATCTAGACGCCGTGTACGACGTCACCCTCGGATACCCGGACGGCGTGCCGTCGCTCTTCGACTGCTTCGTTGCCAAGCCGCGGCGCATCGAGGTCCACGTCTCTCGGTTTCCTATCGACTCAATCTCAAGCGATGATGAGGCGATGGAGGAGTGGGTCTTCGAGCGTTACGAAGAGAAAGACCGACTCATGGCGGCCTTGGCGGAGACAGGGCGGTTCCCGGGAGAGGAGACCTTCGGGCCCATTAACGCGCTGGACCATTTCCGAAGCGAGGCCTCATAAAGCTCAGCTCAGACCCCTCGAGCAGAAAGGAAAGCCCCATGAAACTCATCACCCAGCTCACCGTCGTAATGCTGTCTATAAGCGCAACTGATGCCCTCGCTTGCACGAAGGACACCGACTGCAAGGGAGATCGAATCTGTGTCGAGAGCGCATGCGCCGCACCGGCGACATCGGCTTCTCCCCAGCTGAGTGAACCCAAGACGTCCACAGAGTCAACGCAGACCAGCGGTGGCACCCGCTCCTTCCACATGAACATCCTGGGTCTACTCCAGTTCGGCCTGACCCCGACGGTTGAGTTTGGTGGCCAGACGACCTTTCTGCTCAGAGCCCGACCAATGAACACCGGCCTGCTCTCCTATATCGTCGCTGGAGCGGATGGCGCTGATCTCGTCTTCGGGATGGGGCTCTCTGCCCAAGCTCGAAAGTACCTCGGCCCCAATAATCAGCTTGGCCCCTACTTCGGAGGTGGCCTTGAGCTGATGTATACGGAGACCGACGACGGCGACAAAGTCTACGAGACGACCTTCGTCGTGCCTCAGTTCGAAGGTGGAGTCCGCTGGGATCACGGCACCTACTTTAGCGCCGTGGGGGTCTTCTTGGGCGCGGCGATCCCCATGAGCACCGTGAACTACGATATTGATGACGCAGACACCTACATCACTGGTGGCTTCCATTGGGATATAGGCTGGTACTTCTAGCCCCCTCCCCTACAGTCGGCCCGCTCTAGAAGCGAATAGACCGCCGAAGTTCTTGGGAGAAAAGGCGTTCATCCAATCGAAAAGGCGGTGTCCTACCCCGCTCATCAAATCCCAGATACGTCGTCACAAAACGCCAGCACGCTTGGCATTGGCGGAAATAGACCGACCTATCAAACGAAGTACTTGACCATCTCTTTGAAAAATCATCTCTTCGGCCCACGTATGTACTGAGCGCTAGCGGCTCCAAATGAACAGGACCGGGGAAAGCGCCTAGATTTATGAGGGGAGATCTCATGTCAAAGATGAGCCGAAGACTGATTATCGCGACCCTGGCGTTAAGCCTGGGCATGTTTGGTTGTGACGACGACGGCGGCGACGGCGGCGCTTTTGGCGCGGGCGCGGCTTGTGGCG
>CALELH010000152.1 GCA_937902595.1 uncultured Myxococcales bacterium | reverse complement strand
TCCGGCACCTTTTCCGGGTCAGTGAGCTAAAGTGTTGCGCGAAAAATTCGTGTGGCACCTAATTAGGCACCTAATTAGGCACCTACGTGGCCAAAGTCATGAACGGACACACCGAGGCGAACAGATGACTTCGAAGCCCTCAGCCTGGTTGATTGGGTGTCCGGCAGCGGGCATCTCGGCGGATCTCGAAAGATGGCGGGAAGACGTCTTACGCCTCGACGAATCTGTCCGACCAGAGTTGGTGTTCGTCGGTGATGGCGAGCGCAACGTCGATCCGGGTGAGGTAGATGCTGCCATCGAGGCCCTCGAGGCCCACGATGGGGTCCGAATTCTATGGATTGGAGCATCCGGACGCCCCGGAGAAGGGAGCCGGTCCGACGAGCTACATCTACTGTTGAACGTCACTGGCGATCTCACCCTGGAGCTCGGCCCGCTGTGGCGCAAGCTGGGTCGAATCGCCGCAACGAATGGTCCGCCCATATTGGTCATCCTCGACGCCAACTACGCAGGTGAGTGGTCTCGTTCTCTGGCTCCCCAGGAGAACATTGCTGCCGTCTTCGCACCAACCAAAGAACCAGGGCGAACCAAGAACCGAGACACCGGGGGCTGGTTGACCTTCTATTTCTGTGACGGGTTGACCGAGGCGCCGTCCCCAGAGAAGGGCCTGCTCGCAAACGAAAACCAGATCACTCTAGGCGGTATTCGAGACCACCTCACTTTTGTCCGCGAGTGGTGCGGGCACCACGATGACCTACCCCGTTGGTCAGTGGGGCCTGGCCTGTGGTCGCTGCCCATCGGTCGGCCCACGACGAAAGCGTCGAGGTATTCTCCAGAATTCGCGTACAAGCGCTTTGTACGATCAGCGCATCGACGTCGCCTGCCGTTTATGAACTACGACGACCTGTTGGACTTGAGTCAATTTGAACTGACGGAGGAACACGGGGGCGCCAGGAGCCCTGACCTGACTATCTCGAGCCTCGCACAGCCGCCCAACACAGATATCGAAAGTGTCGAGATAGAGCCTAATGCAGACGAGGAGTACTTAGTCTGGGAGGTGATCGGCGCACCGGGAATGGCGAGGCCCCTGGCCCGTGACCTGGCGTACTGGCTGGCGGATCCGGCCCATGATGACCGTCCATCTCCAGTCTACTGCTCTTTCAAACGGTTTTATCAGGAACACAATAGTGACTGGCTCGACACTCGCTTTGAAGGTTTTCGGGCATACGACTTCGCGAACGCAAAGCGAGACCTTACTCGAAACGGCGTCTGCTTGATCATCGATTGCGCTGACCAAGCTGGAGCTGAGACCTGGGACAAGTGGTCCGTCGAGAACTTTTGCGAATTCCTTCGATACTGCGTCGGCGACATTAGCAAACGGAACCGTTTCTCGGCGATATTCTTCACGAGTGGTCGCATCCTCTTCCGCGGGGACACAAACGACTTGATCACCTGGAATACCGTGTATGCTCCGCCGCTTTGTGAAAGGGATGAGCAGCTACGTTTTCTGGGTCACTTTTATTCGGACACGGAGATCGACCGGATCCGAGAGGCCACAGGGATTGCCGGGCCCATAGACCTGGAGCGACTCGCGGTGTCATCGCACATGGCTCTCGCTCCGACCGAGTACCGATCCTATCCGACAGGTATCTCGAGATATGTACTCTCACGGGGCATCGAACAGGAGTCGGGAGGCGGTGTGAAAGCACCCGACTCTGCTCTTCTGCTATTGAGTGCCATGGCCCTCGTTTTCGAGGCCGACTTGGACGATAGCGACTACATCGACTCCGGTTTGTATCAACATGTGGAATGGGAGCTGTGGGATCTGTGGGACTCTTTCGAGAGTCATCTCCCAGAGGAACACGTTGAAGCGGTTCTTGCCGCATTGGAGCCCTGGGGAGACCTCGACTCTTTTCTCGGTGACGTAGCCCAAAACAGCAGCCTCTTTGGACCCATCGATGGGCCCGGCGAATTTTGGAGATTCCGTTGGTTGCCTCCAGCCATTGAGACGCTGGTAGGCCATGACGATTGAGGGGTAGTGAAGAGGTCTATCGGACATTCAGCTAAAGTGTTGCGCGAAAAATTCGTGTGGCACCTAATTAGGCACCTTTTCCGGGCACCTTTTCCGCACCTTTTCCGGGCATAATTGTCTCTAAAAATTCTTCACGGCCAATTACCCGAATCTCCCTCCCATAGGCTCCCATCCTCCCACGATCGTCGTTTTGAGGCGTGGAACAGTAAGCTAAAGTGTTGCGCGAAAAATTCGTGTGGCACCTAATTAGGGTGTGGCACCCAATTAGGCTCCTGATTACGGTGACACCAGTACGACTGGAGTAGTTATGCGGATTTACATCTTTCTGTTGGGCGGTCTCCTCGGATGCGGCGGAGCATCGATCCAGAAGCCAATTCAGTTGGCTGCTGAGGACGCCGCGTCTGTCTGGTTGCGTTCAAACACTTTCCAGTCTGGCGCATTATCGCAGTCATGGAATGGGCGCTTTATTAGTGAAGCGTGGAAACTGAGGTTAGGTGAGGATGCTTCAGGGCTAGAAATTGAAAAGCTGCCCTTTGGTTGCCCGACGATTCACAAAACCATCGTGCCCGCTAAGTTCGATGGTTATTACGAAGCTTTGGGTGTTTCGAAGGCCGTAGGCCGGGATGATCTTCGCTGGGCTTATCAGAAGCAAAGTAGGAAGTTGGCAGGCGATAAGGTTCAGGCTCAGCGATTGAAAAAAGCCTACAAAGCTGTCGCGGCTCGCTTCTACAACAGTCGAGATAAAGTATGGCGTGTATTAATCGGCGATAAAGAATCACAGCCTATGGCCATCCAGGATGTGCGCAAGTTAATTATGCAGCGAAGACTGTCCGCGGAGAGTCGGTTGTGGCACCAGGCTATGGGCTGGAGGACGGCGGCTCAGTTGTTACCTGAGTTCTTCGAAACAGTACGTTACAAGGCGTCGGCGGACGCGCCTTGTAAGCAAGGCGAGCATCTTCAAGCGCGCCTGACACGGATCAGGCTTCACGTCGGATTGATCGGTGCGATTACCTTCGAGGTGGATGAACCAGCTATAATGCTGTCGGCGGCCAAGTCGGCCAAGTCGGCCAAGTCGGCCAAGTCGGCCAAGCTCAGCTTTGGCAAGCCTAAAGACATCGCGTTCACAGTCCCACAAATCGTTGCGGACTACACCAATTACGACTCCAAATATAAGGCCAAAAAGAGGATTCTGGTCGAGCGATTAGATGGAGGCGCCGAGCCGATTCCCTTAATAGGGCACTCAGACGAAGGCGTGAGCAGTATTGCCTGGAGTCCCGGCGGAGCCCGCATCGTTACGACCAGTTCAGGTCGGTTTAATCGTGATCATACTGCACGCATTTGGCGGGCCGATGGTAAGGGCGAGCCGATTATTCTCAACAGTGAGGTCTATCATGCTGATTGGAGCCCGGATGGCTCACGCATCGTCACCGCATCAGGATATACCGCCATGATTTGGCGGGCCGATGGTAAGGGGAAGCCGATCATCCTGAAAGGGCATGGCGGCTTAGTAGAGAGGGCCCGTTGGAGCCCGACGGGGGCGCACATCGCCACTGCCTCGGCTGATAATACGGCACGGATTCATCGCACCGATGGCGTCTGGGTCAGAGATGCTGTTCTTAAGGGTCATAAGGCGTCGCTTAACGACGTTGACTGGAGCCCGGATGGAACCCGTGTTGTCACCGCGTCGGACGACCATACCGCGCGTATCTGGCGGGTCGATGGTAAGGGGAAGCCGATCATCCTTAAGGGGCATAGAGGTGAGGTGGAGAGTGCCCGTTGGAGCCCGAGTGGGTCCCATATCGTCACCGCAAGTCAGGACAGAACCATCCGAATTTGGCGAGCTGATGGAAAAGGGCAGCCGGTCAAGCTGGCGCATAAGAACCAACATGGCAATGAGGCTGACTGGAGCCCCGACGGCGCGTGGATAGTTGGCACGACATATGTTCCGGTCATGGTAAGGGCCGATGGGAAGGGCAAATTCTTGAAGACGGATGACCAGCAGCGTCTCGGCGATCACGCTCGATGGAATTTCGCCGGAACTCAGGTCAATCGAGACGACCCGTCCCGAAGCCTCCTTGTGCTTGCTTTGCTCAACAGGTTGGCAACCGGGCCCAAGGCGAGCGAGCTTCTCGTAGAGGCTTCGTTTCAAGTGGAGCACGTCGTAAATGGGATGACTTATCCCATCGAGAGTCGAACCATGCCCTTACGGCTTGGGCCTGAACAAGAGTCGAGTCTGCTCAGACGCCTCATGAAGACCACGTTTGCCCAAGGTGACTCAATGGGCGTCACTATCCTTAAAAATGGGCCATTGAAGGTGGTCGATGGGACCAAAGTTCAAATCCAGGTGACATTGGGCTGCGGATTCGAAGGTAAGGCCGGCATAGGTGATCGGGATGGCGACGGTGTGTGCGACTATAATCAGCCGCAGCCGCGGCCACACAGACGGTACTTGCAGCCGCGGCCACACAGACGGTACTTCCCTAAGCTGCCAAAGGGGTTTATCAAAAAAGAGTTTGGTGACTCGGTGGCGGATTGCTCCGTAGGGAAAGCGGCCCGGATCTGTCAACGCGCCTGCCAAATCCCCAAGAAAATCGAGGCTTACGGGACTTTTATAAAGGGTCAGTCCCCAGTGCGCCTCAGCGCACGAGTTGAGAGTGTGGGGGATGGGGCCTATTCGGCAGTGTTCTCGGCCCCCTTAGCGAAGGTTATAGAGTCCTTTCGAACAGAAAACTATGGGCTCTCTAAAGGTAAAGACGTGAGCTCGGATGACCTACTTCGATCCATAAACAAGGCGTCCGGGGGGTTGACACTGGTCGTGGCCACGGGTCCGACTCATTCAAAGCGTAGGGACTCATCACTCAGAACCTTCTTCGGTCCTTGGCAGGGTAAGTCGCCGCCCCAAGCTTTAGTGAAAGACATCGCCGCGTTGACGATGAAAACGCTCTTTAGCGAAAGTAAGACCATAGAAATGGGGCATGACGAGAGTATCCGGGAAACGGTCAAGTATTACCTGGAAGATGCAGAGACCAAGCTTGAGGTTCTGACCCCGATTGTTTGCAAAAAAGGTACTGATAAAGATCCGCTGTGTAGTCGGATACCCAGTCTGAAACGTCTGATCACTCGGGGCGTAAAGCGAGCTAAGAAAGAAGCTTTGGCGGCGCATAAGAAAGCGCGACGTGAAGAAGCTGCGAAGCGTCGGCAGGAAGCTGCTGAGAAACGTGCTGCCCAGCGAGAGAGTAGAAGGCAGGCAGCCCAGAAACGTGGTTCTTACTCAGGATGCCGGATGCTCTATTTAGGGAATCTATGTGGGATGTTCAGTGGGACGAAGGAATGCACAACTAAGCGTTACGCCCGCAGATGGCTAAATGTTAACGGAGGCTTGTGCGAGCGTTCCAGTAATTGGGGACGGCAGTGCGATTGTACTTCGTTCTAAACCGAAACAGACGAACCCGAGAAACAGGTGCCACACGAGTTTTGAGATAATTGCCTGAATAGGTGCGATAGAGGTGCCAGACACATTTGTTGGCACCTAATTGGGCACCTTTTTAGGCACCTAATTAGGACACATTTGCTGGCGGGCGCCCAGACCCAGAAACAGGTGCCACACGAATCAGGAGACATTTTTGCCCCTCACCCCGAGAGGGGGGCTCTGGACATCAAACAAACCTAAGGCCGAAGC
>CALELH010000151.1 GCA_937902595.1 uncultured Myxococcales bacterium | reverse complement strand
CGGCCAGCAGTGACACTCGATGCTTCACTCAGCGCCCTCTCAAGAGTTGCTCTCCCCTATGGAGGAATCTTACTCGACGCGAACCTCGGAAGACAGGGAATGTGTTCCCCAGCGGCCCATTTTGCGGATCTCCGCCAAAGGGCCTCGCGGCCGCCTCGCCGCTCAGGCTGCACCAGCCGCCTCCAATCACACCCAACAGAGGCCTTGACAGGGAGCCTAACACGCGGTAGGCACAACCTGACCGATTGGTAGGGGGAGCCAAGATGAGCGCACGAGAACAGATCTTGGAGGCAGCGTTGAATCAGATGGCGGCGAGAGGTGCTGACGCTGCCTCGTTACAGTCGATAGCGGACGAGGTAGGCATCAAGAAGCCTTCAATCCTCTACCACTTCGGCAATAAGGAAGAGCTAAGGAAGGCTGTGGTGACCGATATTCTTGCTCGGTGGAACGAGGTCCTGCCGCGCCTCTTCCTTACAACGGCGACGGACGCGACGGGTCGCTTTGAGTCCCTGGCGAATGAGCTGGTCTCGTTCTTTTCGGAGTGCCCGAGTCGAGCGCAGCTTATGTTTAGGGAGTTGATGGATCGCCCAGCGCAAATGCGCGCCTACCTCCAGGAGTATGTTCGGCCCTGGATAAAGATGATCGCACAGGAGGTTGACCGAGGGCGGCAAGCCGGCAGCGTGCAATCCAATATCGACCCAGAGGCCTTCGTCTGGGTTTTGATTAACTCTGTCATCGGGAACATCGCTGTCGCAAGCTCGATGACGACTGAACTGCGCGAAGGCGATCGCGATCCAGACACGGTGCAACGGCTCCTCCGTGAGGTGCTTCGGACCGCACGAGTCAGCCTGTTTTCAATTACGACTACATCTTCACAACTTAACCCCAATAACGCAGAGGCATAGACACATGGCGAACTTCCTCAAGGACAATAGCGACCTACAGTTTTATCTGGACAAGTGGATCGACTGGCGTGCGATCTATCAGGTCACAGAGCTCTTCGGAAAAGGACAAGATGGCTTCGAGTCTATGGACGAGGCGGTGGAGTTCTATCGCGACATCCTAGAGCTGGTAGGCGGATTCGTCGCCGATGAGATCGCCCCATACTCGGCAGAAATCGACGAAGCCGGACTCGTCTTCAAAGACGGGGAGGTGGAGTTCCCGCCCCGCATGAACGACATCTTTGACCAGATTAAGGACTTGGAACTATACGGGATGAACTTGCCTCGGGAGCTCGGCGGCCAGAACTGCCCTCTTCTCCTCTATATGATTCAAACGGAGCTCTTCACTCGGGCCGACACGTCGGTCACTACCCACTTCAGCTTCCACGGCGGCATCGCCATGATCCTGCTCGCGCTGTCCATGCAGGAAGGGTCCACGGAGGTTGACCCGGACACAGGCACGATCGTCTCAACGCGGTTCCAGGATGCGATCGAAGAGATAAGGACCGGCGCCGCCTGGGGCTCCATGGACATCACCGAGCCCGACGCCGGCAGCGATATGGCTAAACTACGGTGCAGCGCAGTGCTCGACGACGAGGGGGTCTGGAGATTAACAGGGCAGAAGATCTTCATTACGTCAGGCCATGGCAAATACCACTGCGTCATCGCCCGCACCGAAGCTGTAAAAGACCCCAACGACCCGAT
>CALELH010000150.1 GCA_937902595.1 uncultured Myxococcales bacterium | reverse complement strand
TTTCAATGCCACAGGGCTAAACGAAGACGGTCAGCACCTCGGAGGTATCAGCGCATGGGGAACTCGTCGACGATCGTCTTAATCATTCTAGCCGTCTGTCTATTGCCGAGCGCTTGGGTGAGTGTCCAAGAGATGAGGGAGCGGGGATCTCTTTCGGAGCAGGTGTCCGCCTATCAGCAAATCGCGGACGCTGCCACCAGTGAGGGAGATCGGGAGTCAGCTATCGTCGCTCTTCGGGCTGCGCGCCGGCTCCAGCCTGCTCGAATGGGGGTGGAGCGAAAGCTACTTCTGTCTGAATGCGCGTTGAGCGCTGAGAAACCTCAGAGTTTGACTCAGGCTGGCGCTTTGTCTCTTCCAATTAGACTGAAGGTCGCCGGCTTAACGGCCGGGGATAGCCCCGAGGTCGCCGTAGCCTTAGGGCAGATAGAGGTCTTTCATGGCCGGACGACGGCCGCGAAGGCTCTGTTTGAAGCGGCGGTCCAAGACCACCCGAAGTCGGCCCTAGCTCACTATTGTTTGGCGAAAACGTACCTGCTTGAGAAGAAGCTCGAAGAGGCCTCCAAGTCCATTGAATCTGCCATCGATCTTGAGCCCAAGTCTGCGCTTTACAGGCAGGCCCAGGGACGGACTCTCTCACGTCAAGAGAAGTGGGGGGGGGCCGTAGAGGCGTTCGCCAGGGCGACGGAGATTAAGGAGAGTCCTCTCGGATTTCTCCAGCTGGGTGAAGCCCAGCTGAAGTTGGGAAACCATGAGGCGGCGGTTCGGTCTTTAGAGAGAGCGAAAGAGGGGCTCACGAAGCCTGAGCTTATTGGACGTGCTCGGTCTGCGCTCGGGTTCGCTTTCTACAAGGGAGGGAAACTCCCTGAGTCGGCGGTCGAGCTAGAGGCCGCCGCGCGAGTTGGTCAGGACAGTGGCGTGCTCTTCAACTTGGGTAAGGTTCGATATGAACTCGGACAACACCGGCTCTCGATGTTGGCGTTTCAGGCTGGACTCAAGGGGCAACCGGGCAACACCGGCGCACATGTGGAGCTCATGAGAGCGCTGTTGGGCCTAGGGCAGAAGGAGCACGCACGCAAAGTGAGAGCGCGCTTGGTGAGCTTGGCCCAGCGGGACCCGGCGGCCAAGGGCGATCTGCAAAGAGCGGACGCGCTCCTCGGTATCCGCTGAGAGACCGACTGCGGTGATCTTCTCGGATCGCCTAACGGTGGCGCCTCCAAAGCCTCTATTGTAAACCATCATCAGGCTCCCTCTCGCGCGCGCGAAGCACGCGCGAGCGCCTGCAATATGTTTGAAGCCGTGTTGCGTGCTGTGATACTGTGCTCGCACCTGTCGTACGATAAGTCTGGTCTGCGTCGGTGTAATTCTTCCTATTCGGGGGGCGACATGTCGTTTGTTCGACTATCTGGGGTATTGATGTGCTCGTTGATGGGGCTGCTTCTGTGGCCGTCTGATGCGAGCGCGCTCCCCGACATATTCATGCAAGAGGGCTTCATCCAGGATGAAGCCGGCCGAGCTTTCCACGGCGAATACGATATCATCGTTCGCATTTATGACGTTGAGCGCGGTGGGGATCCTGTCTTCGAAGAGACCCACCGTGACGTCGATGTAGTCGAAGGATACTACGCCGTGGCTATCGGCAGCGTCGACGCCTTTGATGGTCGTCGCTTTCTGGGAGACCTATGGTTGACGATCCGCGTCGGCAATGGCGGCTTTCTTGAGCCGCGCCTCGCGATCTCTAAGGTGCCGGCGGCCTTCGTCGCGGACATCGCAGAGAATCTGGTGCCCACGGCCAATGTGGACATCACGACCTTGGCGATCGATGGGTCTGTGGTGATCGACCAGAATGGCCGCTGGGTCGGTAATCCAACCGGTCTTCGTGGTCCTCAGGGTGTTCAGGGCGATCAAGGTGAAGTCGGGCCCCGCGGCCCACAGGGTCCTCAGGGTCCGCAAGGTATTGAAGGTGAGCGAGGCGTTGATGGTGTCGCGGGTGTTCAAGGTGAGCAGGGTGATCGCGGATCGCCGGATACACCGTTAGAGGTCCGTGGGAAGTTGGTTCAGGTTGACGGGGCCGGCTCGGACATTAACGCCGATCTTCTGGACGATTTGACGTCAGGCCAGTTTCTGAAGTCAGACCGCGCCGATACAGCCCAGGGAGAGATTCGGTTCTCGGACGCGATTCGTCCATCGGCCGGTGGAGAGGGCAGTAACGGTATTCGTTGGCTGGATAACGCCTTTGGTGGTGGTGGTGACGCGGCTTGGATTCAGTGGGTATCGGAGGGAGGAGAGAACTCTGCCCTTCGCATCGGTGTGGCGAACGACGCCGATGACAACATCGAGATGTACTCTCCTGGCCGAGTTCGCTTTGCAGGGCCGCAGGGCGCGAGCCTCGGTATTGATTTTCCTAATGACCACTTCGGTGGCGATGGGGATTTTGCGTTTATTCGCTATGAGACCCAGGGCAATCAGAACACACGCCTACGCATCGCGATGGGAAATGACGCGGACGATAACATTCAGCTGGAGGCGTCCGGAGGCGTGGACATCATCGGCGATTTGCGGGTCAACGGTAGCCCGGTTCCGCTGTCCGATGGTGCTTTTCGCGATCGCATCAAAGCTGTCGACGGCGCGGGGAGCGGCGTCGACGCTGACTTGCTCGATGGCTTGAACTCTTCCAACTTCTTACGCTCAGACCAGGACATTGAGCCTGGTGGCGCTATCGATATGGGTCAGGGTGAGTTCATCCATATGCGCGATGGCCGCATCTCCTTTCAGGCGGACCCGACGGACTCGGCGTACATCTACGAAGAGCGCCTTGGCGCGGATAGCACGGCGCTTGTGTTCGAGAAGCGCGATAACACTGGGGATCAGATTCGGTTTCGCTGGAACATGTGCTGCGGCGACGGCGTTCATGACGTGATGCGCTTGAGTCGGAGCGCTGTTGAGGTGCGAAGCGCCGAGCTGAACGTAAACGATCGGTTCTTTCTTCCGTCTCGTGGGTACTATTTCAGAATTCATCGACCGGACACGAACACCGAGGCGGGGATTCAGTTTCGCACTGGCAACTCCGTCGAGTGGTATCAGTGGATCGACAATGACGGGAGCGACACGCCATCCCTTCGTTATCTGATGTCGGGACAAGGCTTCGACGATAACAACCCACAGTTTCGTATCGACGCTGATGGCGATATCCACGTCGGACGCGACGTCAACGTTGGACGCAACGTCACCGTGGAGGGCAGTCTTACTGTCGGTGGTGTTCGGCTTGGTGGTGACGCTGGTGGTGTAGTCCCGCCCGGCGCCATCGTGTTGCACGAGGAAGAGAACGACCAGACGATGGAAGACTCTGGTTATACGGCGCTCGGCATCAACACCATCATCGGTGGCGGTGCGAACGGAAACACCTGGAGAAACAGAGCTGGCGTTCCGAGATACCAGGGGTGGAGCACGACAGCAGTAGTGAACGGCCGCATGTATCAGATGGGGACG
>CALELH010000149.1 GCA_937902595.1 uncultured Myxococcales bacterium | reverse complement strand
GAGGTCTGCGCAACTTGGATAATCGAAGACCTGCCGCCCGTCCTTAATGTATCGGACCGCGACCGATGGATAGCAGAGCGCGACCCTCTGTGCGATCTCTTGGATGTGCGAAGCCTCCGTAGCCGGCGTCTTGAGGAATTTTCTCCGCGCGGGCACGTTGAAGAAAAGATCCTCCACAAGAAACTCGGTGCCTACGGGCCCGCCTGCGTCCTGTATGTCGACCTCTGCGCCTCCTGTCGCCTTCAGTCGTATGGCGCCAACAGCGCCGGTCTCCCGGGTTCGAATGGACAGCCTGCTCACCGACGCGATGGATGGGATGGCCTCTCCTCTAAAGCCGAGGGTAGACAGGGTGTCGAGGTCGCTGATGGCCTTCAGCTTGCTGGTCGCGTGGCGCTTGAGGCACATGACAAGATCATCGCGGCCCATGCCGTGCCCATTGTCGACGATGCGTATCTTGTTCACGCCCCCTTCGGCGATCTCAATGGTGATCTGGGTAGCGCCCGCGTCGACAGCGTTCTCGACGAGCTCCTTCACCACGCTCGCAGGGCGTTCTACGACCTCCCCTGCTGCAATCTGGTTGGAGAGTACGTCCTCCAATAGATGGATACGGCCCACGCTCGATCACCTAACTTAAGCTGATTTGGCGTATTCAACCCCAGTACTATGGTTGGGGCAACCCAGAATTTCGACAGCTCAATTGACGTGGACGAAAGAGCGGCAGTAACTTTGGTGACTATGAATCAAACCAACCTTCTCTTGGCGGTCTTCGTGTCTCTGCTCGTGGCCTGTTCTTCCGGCACGCCTTCGGGCTCTGCGGGCGCCAGTCAGCCTGGCGAGTCAAAGGATTCTTCGCCGAAGCCCCCCCTGGCAAAGGTGGACGGAACACGGACAGATCTTCTCTTCCGGTATCGCGCCGAGGACGCCTATCGAACAGCGACAAGCCTCGCGGAGATCCCGGTGGGCTCCCGCAGTAAGGTACATGTGATCGACCTGTCGAAGACCCCAAAGGAGCGAGGCGACGCCCAGTGGGTACAGGTGTTCGATCTATCTAAAGATGGCCAGTTCTCCGGACGTCTCGTGCCTCGATCGCAGCTTGAAGAGGCCATGAAGAAGGAGCATGAGGCGAAACCAAAGGCACCGCGAGTCATCATGTATTCGACGGAGTGGTGTGGCGTATGCAAGAAGGCCCGCAAATTCATGACGAAGAACGGGGTGGCCTTTGTGGAGAAGGATATCGAGAAGGATGCCGGTGCCAATCGCGAGCTCAGGAAGAAGTCGGCGGCGGCCGGGGTGAAGACCGGCGGCGTGCCCGTCTTCGATGTAGGCGGCAAGATCGTTTCGGGCTTCGATCCAGGGTCTCTGCTTAAGCTTGCAGGCAAGAAGTGATGAACGGACGCAGCTGGGGACCACTAGGGGACACCACGGGATGAAGTACACTTGGATACCTGAGGGCGTCGGCGTTGACCGCGTCCTCGACGAATGGGCGGGCGGTCAAGAGGGGCCTCAGTGCGTACAGCTCTGCGGACAATTACAGTCTGTCGACCTCAAGGCTGCTCCAGGCAAGAGCGTCCTGACTCTAAAGGGGGCCCTCTACCTCTGCCAGGGGACGTATATCCGCAATGGTAAGAGTAAAACCCTCATGGGGACGGTGTCCTGTATAGAGAATGGTCAGCCCCGGGTGCTCGCTGGCAGTATGAACCGCTTGGTCAGCGCGGGCGTTCATGCGTATGTGGTGTCGGTGGCGCAGGCCGAACATGATGACTCGACACACTCTGGCCGAGCGACTGTGCCGGAGGGGCTGCCCGTGGTCACGCTGGAGGAAGAGGGCGAGGAGGAGCCTACCCTTATCCCGGATGACTCCATCAATGATCGCGTCTTGGTGCATTCGACCACGGAGATGCCAAAGCTGGCTTCGATGACGGGTTTGGCCGGTGGTGGAGGTTGGGGGGCGGCTGTCGCCGCGAGCGCGGAAGGGCCAGCAGCGGAGGGCGACACCGGCGCTCCGGCGCCACAGAAGCCACGAACAACGAACGAAGAGCCCACCTTACGGCCTGGAGACATCCTCTTGCACCCTCGCTTTGGCCGCTGCCGCGTCGCGAGGGGCCCTATGTTTGGCAAGGTTAAGGTGCGCCGTCCAACTGGTGCGCTCATCGATCTGCATATGAAGGTGTTGGTGTTTACCCGTAACCCTGATGAGGGGGACGCTCGGGTCTACGCTCTCAAGATCGGTCGTAAGTGAGCGTTGGCTACCCCTAGGGGTTTACTTCGACGACGACATCTCCCATTAAGAGCGCCGATCGCTTGCAGTCCTCCGAGTAGCAGTGGCGTCTGCCCCGTCGCTCCTTCGAGATGCGCACTGGGGCTCCCCAGGCCGCTTGAAGCTGCTCCATATTCATGCCGACGAGCGCCGCCTCCTGAACCACATTACGGATAACAACGTCTGGCCAGTGCGGGTTGGACTCCTTTACGTTGCAGAATCGGTCGCTATGGAGCGACGTGCATAGATCCATGAACGCTTTAGAGAGTTGATCCATAAGGGCTTTAGTGGACTTGAGGTCCGGATGCTCCGTGGACTCCAGTTGGAGCCCTCGGTGCACCAACTCAAGCTCATATCGCGCGTTCAGCAGTTCCCGTGCTCGGATGCCGCTAGAGTCTTCCTTGGCTCGCTCTAGGGTACGTATCGCGTCCGACAGCCTCTTCGCCCGCTCCAATTGTCCCTTACTGGCCCGAGGGGTGATCTTCACCTTGGGTCGATAATCGGCCCCTCGATCGACAGGGAGGCTTGATGGCGGCGTGGCGTTGGGCTTGGGATCATCGAACACCCGTTTTGAAGGCATCGCTATCGGCTTCCGCGGGGGCGTCGTATTCGCAGCGCCGGCGCCGTCAGTACCCTCGCGCTGACTCTGCCCCTGTTGGGTGGGGGCGCCGCCCTGGGCTGACCCGCCCGTAGGGTCCCCGGCTTGTCCCGGCCCACCCGTAGACTCCCCGTCTTGACCTGGACCACCAGCGGGGGCTCCCCCCTGTCCTGCCTTGTCCGTTGGTGCCGGGTTCTTTGCCGGTCCATCCAACTCGGCGCGGCGTCCATGGATGCCAGCTCGTCCAGGTTCACCCTCAGTCGCCTCGATGGTCACGGCCTTTGAGTCTAGATTAGAGGGCCCAGACCGCTCGCGTCCTTCCCCATCGACTCCACTGCCCGTCCCTTCGTACCGAATTGACTGGGCTGGGTCGTCCTCTGCGAAGCGAGACAGCGGCTGCTGCTTCACGCCCTGCTCCGCCGGGAGGAGAAAAATGAGTAAGGCTGTTGAGCTGACCAGGAGAACAAACCCGCCGAGCTTCGCTAAGGCGCGGCGCCGGCGATTTTGCGTGCGCAGTGAATCCTCACTCAAGGGGCCAATGTCCGCCACCTCTTCGGTCGCTTGGCCAACTTGCCGTCGTCCTTTTAGTGTGAAACCGGTAAGAATACTCAGAGAGCGCGCAAAGACCCACTTCTCTAAGGTCGGGTCATAGATCAAGTCATTCGCCAAGATGGAGCCATCTCGGGCCGCTTGCATAAGACCCTCTTGGGCGCCAACGTAAACGTCGCGCCCGCTGCGTGTGACACGGTACATACCGGAAGAATCCATCCGTACTCCCTGTTACAGTCGCTTTTCGATATAGACCCGGTACACATCG
>CALELH010000148.1 GCA_937902595.1 uncultured Myxococcales bacterium | reverse complement strand
TGATGACGCTCAAAAGCTCATTCTTGGTCAACACCGCGAGCATGCCGATAGCCCCGCCCAAAGCGAGACTCCCGACATCACCCATAAACACCTGCGCGGGGAATGTGTTGAACCACAGGAAGCCAACTCCAGCGCCTATGATCGCCGCCGCAAACACGGCCAACTCATTGACCCCCTTCACGTGGGGAAGATGCAGATACTGAGCGATATTGAAGCGATGATATGTTGTCGTCCCGTCGGCCATGATCTCCGGTAGATTGAGCACCGTACCGCCACAGTAGGCGAGGATCATGAATGTCGCTGTCGCGACCATGACAGGGCCTATGGCGAGACCATCCAAACCATCGGTTAGGTTGACGGCGTTACTCGTCCCCGTGATCACGACCGTCGCGAATGGAATGAACACCCACATCGGCAGAGTTAATGAGAACTTCTGTGCGCTGAGAAAAGGAAAATACAAGGTCCTGTCGAATCCCGCGTCCTCCCGAAATAGGGCGAAGAGGACGACGGCGCTCAGCAAGAACTGAAACAGCAGCTTGTATCTTCCGGAGAGACCATCGCTGCTTTCATATCGAAGCTTCATGTAGTCATCGACGAAACCGATGACGGCATAACTCACGGTGATTGTCAGCGCGGCCCAAATAAAGAGGTTAGAGAGCTCCGCCCACAAGATCGTTGGGATAACCAAAGCGAACACCACAAGGGAGCCCCCCATGGTCGGTGTGCCAGCCTTACTGAAATGTGTCTCTGGGCCATCTTCACGAACGATCTGACCGATCTGGCGCGACTGCAGACGACGAATGAACCAAGGATGAAGAAAGAAGCTAATTAGGAGCGCGGTGAGCATGGCCGCGATCACTCGAAACGAGACATACCGAAACACGTTCAGCGCCGGATACTGTTCGAGTAAACTGTCGACTATCCAAAGGACCATGAGTTACTGACCTCGCTCCTGAGACAAGACCTCGAAGATTCGCTCCATGCGCATCCCACGGGATCCTTTGAGTAAGAGAGCGCGTCCTGCGCTACATCGGGCTCCCACATGATTCGCTGCGCTCACTGCATCGGAGTACCAAGCTGTCCGAACCCTCTGCATCCCGGCTCCGAGCGCGCCATTGACCGTGTGCTGAGATAGGCGGCCAACTCCGACAAGCTCCGGCTGGCCATCAAGATTGGCGACGAACTCTCCGAGGTGCGCGTGCTCCTCTTCGGCGCTGACGCCCAGTTCGAGCATGTCTCCTAGGGCCAAGACCCCATTAGGGTGACGCTGAACAAAGGTGCCTACAGCCGCCCGCATGCTCTGTGGGTTCGCGTTGTAGCAGTCCAAGACGACCTCAGTTTTGTCCGCGAGCGTTCTAATCTCTCCGCGCAGCGCGGGTGGAGCGACCTTCCCGAGGGCAGAGATCGCGTCTTCCATCGACACGCCCAAAGCTCGCCCTACTGCCAACGCGAGCATCGCGTTATCTAGATTGTACCGGCCGCTCAACTCGATGGAGACAGGGTAGAGTTGCTGATCGATGAGCACCTCGCCGCTCGCTCTCTCACCCATGGCGTCGTACCGCGCGAGGCGGACGACATCGTCCTGTGCCTCACCTACGGTCTCGAGCTTCGCGCTGACCTGACTCGTCAGGCGCGACCTGCGATCGATCCCTGAGGGGATAATGCCCAGACCGTCACTAGGTAATGCTCTAAGAAGCTCTCCCTTCGCGTCCGCCACACCGTCCAGTGATCCGACCCCCTCGGTGTGAGCCTGACCGACGGTCGTCACGACACCAACGCTGGGTTGAGACAACTCCGCCAAGTAAGCGATCTCTCCTGGAGCGTTCATCCCCATCTCGATCACCGCAAACTGGTGTTCAGGACTCAGACGAAACAGGGTCAAGGGCACCCCCAGATGATTATTCAGGTTCCCTCGCGTGGCCAAGGTCGGCCCGTGGCTCCCAAGAACGGCGTCCACCATCTCCTTCGTGGTCGTCTTCCCGCTTGACCCGGTTAAACCAACGACCTTTACGTCATGTGCACGACGCCATGCAGCAGCCGCCTGCGCCAGCGCCCTCTCGGTGTCATCAACAGCCACGATGCCGTGGAGTCCATCGGGCAGCCGAGCCAAAGATGGAAGGCTGGTACGCTCCACAATCAAGAGTGACGCGCCCTTTCCTAAGGCGTCCTGAGCAAATTGATGTCCATCGAAATTGGGACCTTTAAGGCAAAAGAAAGCAGCGCCGGGCGTGATCGTTCGCGTGTCGATGGAGACATCTCCAAAGACCGAATTGGGTCCGGATACGAGTTCGCCGCCGGTGGCCTCGCAGATGAAGTGCGCATCCCGATTCATCATGACGCCACCTGCAGGATGTCTCGGACGACCTCAACATCATCAAACGGAAATCTCTGACCGTTAATCTCCTGGTAGGTCTCATGACCCTTACCCGCCACAAGCACCACATCACCGGGTCCCACGGCAGCCAAGGTCGCGGCGATGGCCGCGCGCCTATCGAGCTCAACGTAGGTTCCTCCCACCTGAGGGCGATCGCTCAGCGGTGCACCGGCTCTAATTGCGCCCGCTGCAGCCTGCGAGGCGATGCGAGCGGGGTCTTCAGAGCGAGGATTGTCACTCGTGACCACGACGGCGTCGGCCATAGCTGCCGCCGAACCCATTGGGCTGCGCTTAGTCGCGTCCCGATCGCCACCACAGCCGAATACGCACCAGAGAGCGCCTCTCGTCACGGGACGCAGCGTCTCGATCACTCGCGCGATGGCGTCAGGTGAGTGGGCGTAGTCGATGACTACGGAGAAATCTCGATGTGTCTCGACGGTCTCCAGACGGCCGCGTACTCGGGCGTGCCCAAGCGCGGCGGAGACCGCCGCCGACTCAATACCGACCGCCATCGAAATGGCGGCAGCCATCGCGACATTCGAGGCATTAAAGAGCCCAAGAAGTGGGCTGTTAAGTGAGAGGGTTCCCGCGGGCGTCCTCAGCTCACCTGCGATACCAGACGCGTCAGCGGAGAGGGTCTCAAAATGTACCGAGGTCGACGCCTCATTCACGCTGAGGCTCCACAGGTTTACATCTGGCCGCCTGTCAGCGATGCGTTTAGCCAACTGTTGGCCATAGGGATCATCAACGTCGATGATCGCCGTGCCTCCCAGAGCCAGATGGTCCGTAAATAGACTCGCCTTGGCGTCTCCATAGGCGGTCATATCCGCGTGGTAGTCTAAATGGTCGGGGCTCAAGTTGAGGAAACCTGCGACCTTGAAGGGGATCCCATCCACCCGTCGCTCCTCAAGGCCAATAGAGCTCACCTCCATGACCGTGACCTCTACGCCGGCAGTGACCATCTCGGCTAAGATGCCATGCAAAACCGGCGCCTCCGGCGTAGTGAATTGGGCAGGGATGATCCGACCCGCGATTCGGTGGTCAATCGTTCCGATCAACCCCTCGACGACCTTACCCGCCACGCAGATCTCCGACACGAGGGTCGAGACTGTCGTTTTACCGTTGGTCCCGGTGACGCCGACCATCGTCAAGGTCTCCGCTGGACGGCCATGCACCTCTGCGGCGAGGACAGCGAGATCGGCGCGAGGCGCGGCAAGGCGGATGAGGGGAACCGCACAATTCAGCTCAACATCGGCAGGAGCGGCGACGGCAGATGCCCCCGCCGCGATCGCTTGTTCGATATACTGAGTACCATCAGTTTTGCGGCCTCGAAGAGCCACGAAGAGAGTTCCTGGGTTCACGAAGCGGCTGTCGTGAGAGATCGCGGTGATCTCAACCGTTTGGTCCCCCTCAATTCGGGCTCCGGCTAAGGAGGCGCAGAGCGTGCTCAACTTCATCTGACAGCCTCCCCTTCGCCAGGGAGCGTCAGGGCCACAGTCACCTTGGTCTGAGGCTTTGCTACTTGGCCCGCAGCGGGGACCTGTGTGGCGACCACGCCGGCGCCCGTCGCCTCGATCTCTAGATCGAGCGCGGCGAGGCGACTCGCCGCCGTTGAAAGCGAATGCCCCAAGAGGTCAGGGACGAGAACAGGCGCCTTTGTACCAGGAAGTAGAGCCTGCCTACGCCACCATTCGCTGCGCCTTGGCTGCTGGGTGCGAGTGACCGTCTCTAGCTCGTCGGTGCGGTTTCGACTCTCTTCAAGTGCGCCCGCGTCAGTGGCCTTGATCCCCAGATACGGAAGCGCCTTGCGCATCACCTCAGCGAAGACAGGACCAGCGACAGCGCCGCCGTAGTGGGCCTTCTCCGGGTTGGGCTCATCAAACGCGATGTATGCGACTAGGCGAGGGTCCTCGGCAGGGGCAAAACCAACAAATGAGGAGATGTACTTATCCTTGCTATAGGCCTTAAGGATGGGGTCAATCTTGTGCGCTGTACCGGTCTTGCCCGCGACGGTGTACCCAGGCACTTTAGCTCGATGACCCGTCCCCCCCTTGCCCGTCGTCACTAAAACCATTCCATCCGTCGCGGCTCTGGCCGCGGCCTCAGAGATGACGCGTCGAACGATCCGTGGTTCAAATCTTTCAACCTCTGTTCCATCTGCGGCGACGATTCTCCGAACCATCCTGGGCTGCATCAGCAAACCACCATGGGCGATGGCCCCGATGGCGGCCGTCATCTGGATGGGGGTTGTGCTGAGCCCATGTCCAAACGAGATCGTCGCGTGCTCGATCTTTCTCCAACGTTTTGGATTGACCAAGACGCCCCGCTGCTCTCCGGCAACGTTGAGCCCAGATTTTACGCCAAGCCCAAAAGCCCTCAGGTATCTAAAGTGCTTCTCTTTGCCCAATGATTGCGCGAGTTGAATCGCTCCAATGTTAGAACTCCACTGAATGATCTGAAGCGCCGTGAGCTTCTCTTCGGCGTGTACATCAGTAAACACCTTTGGTCCGACCCGAAAACGACCCTTGTGACCATCAAACACGGAGTCAGCCTTACAGATGCCGGCGTCGATGGCCGCCGCAACCAGGAGTGGCTTAACCACCGAACCCGGCTCCCAAACATCGGTCACCGATCGGTTTCTCCAGTCGGCCGGCTTGTAGGTGCTGAACCGGTTTGGATCAAAGGCTGGAGTCTGGGCCATAGCGACCACGTCGCCCGTACGCGGGTCCATGATGACCATGACAGCGCTCTTGGCCTCCATCGCTTTGACCTGTTGAGCGAGAGCTGCCTCCGCCATCTGTTGGATGGGCAAATCGATGGTCGTCTCAACAGAGTTACCTCGCAGCCGGTCTACACGAATCGCTCCATCTCGAGCGGCCTTCCTGCCTCTGGCGTCCGTGACTCCATCTATGGTGTATTCCTTGCCGCGGAGCGTCTCATTGTATCGCCCCTCGATCCCTTCGAGGCCCTTACCGTCGATATCCGTAAATCCAACGAGATGTCCCGCCCCAGTCTGCGCCGGGTAGAATCGACGAGGCTCCAACTGGATGTCGATGGGCTTGTGACGCTGAGTCCTGTCCTTTGTCTGAGAGAGCTCCCTAATCTCCCGCGCCTCCTTTGGCGAGACGTGTCGTTTGAGCCAGACGAACGCCCGCCGTGATCGAAGTCGACGTTCTATGACGGTCTGATCAATCCCGAGAATCTTAGCCAAGCGGAGGGCGTCCCGCGCGGGTTCGGCGATCCGCCGTGGATTGGCAAAGATCGAAGGGACCATGGCGGTCACTGCGAGCTCACGACCTGATCGATCAAGGATATCGCCTCGTCGAGCGGTCATCTTAATCACGGTCTCATGCTGCCCGCGTGAACGCTCTAAGAAGTGTTCATTTTGGCTTACTTGGAGATGCCAAGCGTTGACCAAAACCGCGAGAAAGGCCAAAGCCATGATGATGGACGTGCCTAACATCCGACCGCGACGGGGTCCTGGCTCTGTGGGCTTCTGCCTGCGGAAGAAATTACGGCTCACTGCGATCCTCCGCGAGCATCGGGACGATCTCGTCTGGGGTCGCTACATGAAGCCCGTGACTCTGGGCTAAGGGAGACAAACGCCGTGGATCCAAGAGGGCGGCGCGGTCTATCCGCAGTTGGTGAAGTTCTTCTTCGAGTTTCTGAATCTTCTTGCCAGCGGCGTCGATCTTAAATCCCAAGGTTACGCCACGGTTACGCTCATGAATGACATTGACCGCCGTCGCGACGAACGCCGAGATCGTGACTAAAGCGAGAAAAAAGAACCTCACGCGGCCTCCAGCTTTCGAGCGGCTCGAAGTCGAGCGCTGCGCGACCGAGGGTTTCTCTCGCACTCATCGGCATCGGCCTTGATGGCGCGGCGGCTCAGGAGTTCAAACTCCGGCTGCTCCTCTATCGGCATGGGCAGACCCCGTCGAACAGGCTGTCGGTCCAGACCGGCCCAACGCCTAAAGCGGCGCTTGACCATTCGGTCTTCCAGAGAATGAAACGTAATGATCAGGACTCGACCACCAACCGCGAGACAGTCAGGCGCGGCATCGAGGAGACGCTCCAGAGCCCCAAGCTCATCGTTGACCGCAATCCGCAGCGCCTGAAAGGTGCGTGTGGCTGGATGGTGGTTACGCTTCTTCTTCACCTTCATTGGGATTGCGTCGCTGATAGCACTGGCGAGCGTCGCCGTCGTAAGCGGACCTCCCGCGTCTACCCACTGGTTGATCGCTCTCGAGATGGGGCCGGCGAAAGGCTCCTCGCCGAAGGTTCTTAGGATGCCTGCGAGCTCTCCGATACCCAGCCGCCGAATCATCTCCTCCGCGGTCTCTCCCTGCGACTGGTCCATACGCATATCTACGGGACCTCCTTCGCGAAAGGAGAAGCCCCGATGAGCCTGATCTAGCTGAAAGGATGAGACGCCGATGTCCGCCAAGATCCCGTCTACAGGGCCGACACCGTTCTCGTCTAGAAGACGACTTAGGTCTCCGAAATTCCCGGCGATCAGCTTAAGTCGATCTCCAAATTCAGACAGACGAGGCGCCGCCATAGATCGTGCATCTTGGTCTTGGTCGATCCCGTAGACGGTCGCCCCCGCGTCGAGCAAGGCGCTCGCGTGTCCGGCGAAACCGAGAGTACAGTCGACCCAGGTCTGCCCGGGACGCACCGCCGCGTACAGCTTCACAGCATCTAGAAGTACTGGAATGTGAGGTGTTGAGTCGGACATCGCCGCACTCTCCTCATCGCGCCCACGCGCTCGCCCCGAATTATCACCCACACTACAGAGCAGACTCACCAGCCACCTGCTCCCCACTACGCTGGAGCATCGCTCCACACATTCGCTCCCCGCCAGAGCGATATGTCACTCACCTGTCAGAGATTGAACTCGCTCAAATCGAAGTCCGAATACGCCTCTGGCCCATGGGTCGCGTCCCATAGAACCATTGACCAACATTCAATGACTCCGCCCTGGCCCATCAGGAAGCACTTGCCGTCCAGCTCCGCATAACGTCGAAACGTCTGCGGGACCTGAATACGACCCAGTCGGTCG
>CALELH010000147.1 GCA_937902595.1 uncultured Myxococcales bacterium | reverse complement strand
GTCTGCCGCGAGTGTGGCTGTGTGCGCTCATCTTGGGGCTCACGTGGTCCGAGTGCATGATGTCCGTGAGATGGTGGATGTCGTTCGCGTAGTCGACGCGATAGGGAGCGTTGTCCCGTGTTGAGCGAGTGGACCATTCGCGAGGTGCTCTCGGTGACCCTTGACATCGCCGTGATCTATTTCTTGGTCTATCGCGTGTTTTTGATCATCAAAGGTACGCGAGCGGTGCCGATGCTCGTCGGTTTAATGGGCATCGCCTTTCTGTATGGTGTCAGCCAAGAGGTGTTGTTGGATCTGCCGACTTTTAATTGGCTGCTTCAGCAGTTCATCGGGAGCATCCTGATCATCGTCGTGGTGCTGTTTCAAGGAGACATCCGCCGCGCCTTGGCCGCCTTTGGACAGACCCAGTTCTTATCTTCGAGCAGCAGCGCGTCTGATTCACAGGTCATCGATGAGATCGTAAAGGCGTGTGGCTCCCTGGCAAACCAGGAGATTGGCGCCCTAATCGTTGTTGAGCGGGACGCAGACTTGAGTCCCTACGCCGATGAGGGGACCCGCGTTGATGCGAAGGTGTCTAAGGAGCTCCTATACAGCCTCTTCGTGCCCGAGCGTCAGAGCCCCCTCCATGATGGGGCCGTCGTTATCCAGAGAGGGCGATTAGCTGTGGCGGGGGTCTTCCTTCCGATGAGCGTCAACCCGAGTATTGACCGAACCTTTGGTACTCGGCACCGGGCCGCCCTTGGGCTCTCGGAGGAGACCGACGCGGTCGTGATCGTCGTCTCGGAAGAGCGCGGGACGGTATCTCTTGCGGTGGATGGCTTACTTGATACGGACATCAGCTTGAATGATTTGAGAGAACAATTGACGACGCAATTGATCCGGCCATCGACAGGTTTTTTTCGAAGAACCCGCTCGAACTCACAGGAGCCAACGCCTGTACGGGATGAGTTGGCGGCTGAGCCGAAGGCCGGCTCTGAGCGGTTGAGTTAGCGATGGGTCAGGTCCTTTCGTGGCTCCACCGAGCGTGCACCGAGAACTTCACGATCAAGCTGCTCGCGTTAGTTTTGGCCGTCGCTTTGGTCTTCTTTAAGCGAGAGGACCAGGTTACTGAAGTCACAGCCAAGGTACAGGTTGAGCTGCGTCACCCTGAGGATCGGGTGTTGATGACCCCCCAGGTCAACATGGTTAACGTCACTTTTCGTGGCGACTACGGGAAGCTTCGGAGATTACGTACGGATGAAATTCCGGCCATCGTAATGAACTTGGCCGGTGTCGAAGACGGACAACTGAATTTCGATAAGCGTAATTTACAGGTGCCTCCCGGGCTCACTGTAAGCGAGATTAGCCCAGCGGCGATGGTTGTGAAATTCGAGGGGAAGACCGTGGCGGACATCCCAGTAAGAGCCATCGTGGAGGGAGAGCCTCAGAGCGGCTATCGTGCGACCGAGACCACGGTTGAGCCGAAGACGGTCAAGGTGATGGGCGCCAAGTCCGTGGTCGCGGGGCTAGAGTTTGTCAAGACGAAGCCAGTGTCGCTGGTTGGGAGAACCCAGACCGCTACTTTAGCTGTGGCGCTGGCACCGACCCCAGCCTACAGCCGGTACGCTGTCGACGAACAGCGTGTGAAGGTCAATTTTGTGATCGCCGAAAACCGTGGGACGCGCGTGCTATCTAAGCTGCCTGTCGCGGTTCTCCAGAAGGAGAAGGAAGAGTTCTACTTCGAGGTCAGCCCGAAGGAGATCGCTGTCACCCTTAACGGATCCACGAGACAGCTCTCGATGTTGGATGGTGAGAGTGTAGACGTCTATGTGGAAACCAAGGGCCTCGGGCGGAAGGGGATGTATACTCGCCCCGTCGCTGTCAACGTCCCCGATGGGGTTGAGATCGCCGAGATCACGCCTAAGATGGTGACCCTTGTGCGTCGAAGTCGTGACCCCCAAGAGGAGGCGCCGGACAGCGCCGTTGACGCCGGGGTCGAATAAGCCGGCCAGGCTTGGTATTGATTGCCAAACACAATCGTTCGAACGGATTCATTGTGAGTACTAGCGAGAGAGTTCTATTCGGGACAGATGGGGTACGGGGTCTCGCGAACCAATATCCCATGACCGGTGAAATGACGATGCGACTGGGCCGTGCGCTGGGCTACCGCTTGTCACAACAGCTCGGACGGCGTCCGAAAGTGTTGATCGGAAAAGATACGCGTTTGTCGGGCTACCTGTTTGAGACGGCCATGGCGAGCGGTCTCGTCTCTGTGGGAGCTGATGTTCAATTGGTGGGACCTCTGCCCACGCCCGGGATCGCCTTTCTCACTATGGGGATGCGCTGCGATGCGGGGGTCGTCATCTCGGCGAGCCACAACCCATACGAAGACAACGGAATAAAGTTGTTTGCTCGAAATGGCTTCAAGCTTCCAGACACGGAGGAGCTTGAGCTCGAGCGGCTTATCTTGACCGACGAGATCGATGGCGAGCGCGCGACGGGGCCAGAGGTCGGCCGCGCCTATCGGATTCCAGACGCGGCGGGCCGCTACTCGGTCTTTGCAAAGGGAGCTTACCCTCGGAATCTGACCTTGGATGGACTTAGGGTCGTGATCGACTGCGCCAACGGTGCGGGATACAAGGTCGCACCGGAGGTGCTTCATGAGCTTGGCGCAGATGTCATCGCCCTTGGAGTGAACCCCGACGGTGTGAACATTAATGAGGGCTGTGGCGCCTTACACCCAGCTGAACTGGGCCGGGCTGTGACGGAGTGTGGTGCTCACGTTGGCATCGCTTTGGATGGCGACGCGGACCGTTGCATCATGAGCGACGAGCTCGGGCGTATCGTCGATGGCGACCAAATCCTCACAGTTCTGGGACTGCAGATGATCAAGAACGGCACGCTGCCCGAGAAGACGGTCGTCGCTACGATTATGTCGAACTTGGGCCTGGACCGCGCCATACGCGATGCGGGTGGAGACGTCGTGCGCGTTGGGGTGGGTGATCGTCACGTGGTCGAGCGCATGCGGGCCGATGGGTTTAGCCTCGGTGGCGAGCAGTCTGGTCACGTCATTCTGCGTGAGCATGCCACGACTGGGGATGG
>CALELH010000146.1 GCA_937902595.1 uncultured Myxococcales bacterium | reverse complement strand
TGAAAACCCCGACCAAGCCGATGGTGATGGAGACGGCATTGGAGACGCATGCGACCCTGGGTCCGACGCTGAACTTCTCTCTCTATCGGGCCAGTTCCTGACAGTCGGTGGCTCCGCAACCGATGAAGAAGGCGCTCTCAACACCAAAGCAACCCTCGGATCCGCCCAGGCCAGTGACGGTCATTTCATCTTGAAGGGAACAGTCTCACCATGACTAGAAGCCACTTTCATCTCTTGGGGACGCTCTTCGCTCTACTCTGGAGCCAGCCTAGTCAAGCTCAAAGCACCACTCTGACCTATCAAGGTCAGCTCAAGAGCCTCATGGGAGAGGCCGTTAACGCCAGTTACCCGATGTCATTTAGGTTGTACGAAACCCCAGACGCGGACGACGCCGTCTGGAACGAGGACTACGACGGCGTCGACGTGATCGGCGGACTCTTCACTGTACAACTGGGATCCGTCAACCCATTTCCAGAGGATCTTGGTGAGCGCCCAACTCTGTACCTAGGCGTACGCATTAATGAGAGACCAGAGATGGAGCCGAGGCTGCGTGTATCGACCGCCCTGAGGGCCACCTGGGCTCGACTGGCCGAAGAAGCCAAGGACGTTCGAGACCGCGACATCCATCCGTCCAGTGTCAGCATCGGCAATTTTCTTGTGATCAATGAACGAGGTCAGTGGGTCGGTGATCCGACAGGGCTTATCGGGCCACAAGGAGCACCGGGACCTATGCTCGACCTGGAGCTTGACTCAGATATGGATGGTCACTCGGACGTACGTGAGGCTGTCGCAGGGACTGACCCAAGAGACCCAGAAGACTGGCCCGACGAACAATACCAAGACGCGGGTCCAGACATTATCGTTGGCCCCGCGGGCGTCGCCGGCCCCCAGGGCCTTATAGGCCCCGAAGGCCCGCAGGGGCCGCCAGGGTTTCAAGGGCCGGAAGGCCCTCGTGGAGAGCGAGGGATAGCCGGCCCGCCGGGCGTGAACGGCGACGCCGGTCCAGCTGGAGTTCAGGGGCCCCAGGGGCCTCAGGGGCCACCGGGTCGCGGCTTCGGTCCCACCACGGTGATCGAGCGCTCAGGACAGATCGGTTTAGGCAACTCCCACATCACGCTGTCGACGGCAGCTCGGGGAAGGAGAGCTCCGGTGTTGATAGGCAGTCCGACCTATTGGTTTCACGCCATTGACACCGGCCGCTACTGGCTCTGCACACTGCAATTGCCAGCCCTCTCTTGGAACCGGGGCCTGGTCGACTTCGGCTTCTTCCCTGCCGTCATCCCTGGAGTAAACGGTTCACCGACGCTGGCGGGAGGGAAGAGCTTGGCGCCGCCCACGAATCTGTCGACCATCATCTCGCAGTCGATGGACCTTCGAACCATACGCTCCCTGACACAAGCAGAGCTAAGGACCCAAGGAGAGCTACGAATCAGACAGGCGGCGAGCGCCAACTCCAGCAGCACGACCCGCGGCCTCACGTTCACCTGGATCGTTCCCTAGCATCGCCTAGGAGTGATCCGCCCACATAAATCTCTAAAGACCAGTCGTCCGATGTCGGGATGACTGTTGAGTGACCGCCAAAGCCCCAATAAGGGCCGAGCGAACACACATTCTCTATCAGGAGCCGGTAAGCGTCTGTCCATAGACATGGCGGACCAAGACCGAACAGGTCCACCGGCGTCCGATCCCACAAGGAGCAATTCATGATTAGACACGATTCCCCCATCACTCCTCTCGGACAGCTCATGCAAAAAAGCTTGTTCTTACTCGCGCTGGGCCTCGTCGCCTGCGCTCCCGCCGACAACTCTGCTGGTGTTGTACGAAGTGGGGGTGACAGGGACGCCTCCACAACTCAAGATGCTCCAGGCGACGACGAGGACGCGGGCGGCGGATCTGTCCCTGCCCCCAGCCCTACCCCTGAGCCTGAGCCAGCCCCCGATTGGGACGAACCTGAGCCTGAGCCTGAGCCCGACTGGGATGACCCTGAGGCTGAACCAGACCCCGATTGGGATGATCCCGAGGCAACTTCGGATCACCCACCGATCGGTAAAATCACAGGTATCCAGAGGGCCCGCGTGAAAGGATACGCGTTTGATCCTGACATCGGGGCAGATCCCGTATCGGTCTACATCTATATCAATGGAGAGGAGGTTGCAGAGGGTTTAGCGAGCCTACGCATGAAGCGTCGACCTCGAGGTCATCGGAGCGTCGGACCGTTCCACAAGTTCTCGGTGTCGGTTCCGCGTATGCCGAAGGGTAAACACACCATTGAGGTGGTCATTCCCGATTATGCCTCTGATGGCGAGGTTGTAGATTTCGAAGGCGCAACTCTCGGCCCTAAGACAAAGCGTTTCAAGAGACGTTGAGATCACTCGGTGCAGCCCGCGGAGGCCAGTGTCAGCCACCTCCGGGCGTGGGGTCACACCCGCGATGTGGAGGCGGCTGTTCCTATACGGCTGTTCCTATACGGCTGTTCGTTCCGACAATGACCGTCCTGAGCGTCCCCTGGGTAAGCACGCCTCCCCCTCACCGAGACTTTAGCGTCCCCTGTGAGACCTTTGGGTGTCGCCTCGTTGGACGACATTGAGACCACTCCGCGTCGTCAATTTAGCCCAAGCAAGCAAGGCCACTTGACGTCGATCGACGTGTAGGGAGGGCCAACAATTGAGAGCTGCCCCATGTCACAATATTCAGGAGTTGACCTTTGAAGCATCAACGACCACTCGCCCCTCTATTGACCAGCTTGACCGTTGCCCTTGGTATGTTGGGCTGCCAGCTGGAGAGACCTAGTGAGGACTACCAACCATATGACGAACAGTCGTCTCCCTACGATCGGGGTGAAGAATCTGACAACTACGATCCCCACGAAGACTCGGGACACGCTACGGAGCACGGCGCTGAAGAGTATGACCATGAGACAGACCACGACGACAGCACAGCTGTCGACGGAGAAGCGACCCCGAAACGTCGATGCTCAACCCAAGATCAGGATCCACAGCAGAGGAACGAGAATCTGGAGCGAGTAGCCCATCGGCTCGACTCATTAAGAGAGGCACGCCGACGAGGTTCAGTAGATAACACGGTCGAGATCCCTATCTATTTCCACGTGATCAATAGCCAGCCAGGACTCACTCACGCCACCCAGAGCCAACTCAGATCCCAAGTCAACGTACTCAACAAATCATTCTCCGGACGGTCGCGCAGGAACAATAAGGCCGCGGGTAGAAGTGGCTTCCAATTCAGGCTAGCTGGGACCACGCATACAACAAATGCACACTGGAACGATGACTGCGGAAGCCAGAGAACCAACTTAGAGCTCCTCGACAGGCTCAGAGTGGGAGGCGCCGACACTCTAAACGTCGTGATCTGTTCCCTAGACGCGTTAGGCAAGGCCTACTACCCCACAATTGTAGAGATTAATCCGATCATGGATGGAATCAGGATCCACCCGCAGACTCTGCCCAATAACAAATGGAACAGACGCCTCCGTCCGGCCGATCGACTGCACGGAGACACCTTAGTGCACGAGGTCGGTCACTGGTTGGGGCTCCCCCACACGTTCCAAGGGGTGGCACGGGACGATGAGGGCGTCCTTGGCTGCAATGAAGGGCCCGGCGACGGCATCGACGACACGCCCTTTCATGCCGTCAACTACATATGTAAAGCGGCAGACACCTGCCCTGGAGGGGGCACGGATCCCATCCACAACTTCATGAACTACACCCTGGATCCGTGCCTCACGGAGTTCTCTGATGGTCAAATTGAGCTCATGCAGGCGACCTGGCTTGAGTATCGTGCCAGTGACCCACACAGCGCCCCTGATAATCCCGACGGCGAAGACGACGAACCAGACGAAGACGACCCAATCGTCGCGCCGTCCACTCCGCCCATGGGGAGCCTAAACAAACCGAAGAGGTCATACGTAACAGGTGTCGCCTTCGACCCTGACCTTGGTCAGCGACCCGTCACCGTCAGGGTGTTAGTCGATGGCGAAGCTGTGGCGACAGGGGTCGCTGATCGAAGAATGGCCCGCTCTCCTAGAGGACATCGCGAAGTGGGACGACACCACAAGTTCCGAATCTCTATGCCTCGTCTACCTAATGGTAGGCACACCATAACTGTCGCCGTACCAGACTATGACGGCCGTGGAGACATCATCGACAATGAAGGGATCCTGCTCGGCCCAAAGACGGTTCGGTTCAGACGTAATTAGCGCTCCATCTGGAGCTCGCCTGACCTCCACGGGCACCAACTTCATCCTCCGACGCCATCAGGCCGTCGTGATAACCCCGTCCACTCTGTCTGGATTCTCCGAGAATCTGTGTAAGGAGTCACGGTCACCCCCGTCTGTTAGCAGGAGGGAGAATTCGACAGCGGGAAAGATTGAGCCAGCGTCCACCTGCCCAACCGGTCGCTGCACCTTCGAACAACACGGTAGATCGAAACCTCGAATCGAGCCGTGAGTTAGAGCCAACTTTTGGAATCCAACCGCTAGCGCGAGGAAGAAAAGTCACATGCTAACCGCTATCAACAGGTGCCTCTCCCTTACCTTAATCCTCATCGCCATTCTCATGTTCGAAGGACGGGCTCACGCACAGCCGGCGGCCTGTGTCATCCCACCCACCGATGACACTTCGCCCTACTTGTTGCAGACCGACCCCCGATGCAGCCCTCGATTAGGAGAGGTCTCCTTCAAAATAGATCCATTCGGAGGCATCACCCATAACGCGTGCTTCGATCCAGCGACCGATGCACCAGACGTGGGAC
>CALELH010000145.1 GCA_937902595.1 uncultured Myxococcales bacterium | reverse complement strand
CGAGCCGCAAAGCCTTAAACACCTTAACGTCTGTTCAGTAGTATCGAACCACTCGGCAACTCTAGTGTCAAGCTTGAACTTGGCGTCGGGTGCGATTCAGTGAGCGATCATGGCTTCGTAAGGTTCTTGATGGTCAGCGCCTCATCGGTGCGCTCAATTTCGAGGCGGAGTTCCGCATTTTCGGAGACGGAGAAGGTGAGAGATGCGCGCTTTCGGGTCTTCTGGTCCACCGCCACGAGACGATGCTGTCCGCTCTTGAGTTTCTGCGCTTTCAGAGGGAGCGCGTCGAGCTCATCGGAGTCGAGGAAGACCATCAGATCCTTGGGTCCCTTGACGCTCAACTTTCCAAAAGTTTGAACGGGTGGGGGCAGCTCGAGTTGGACTGTGTAGTCGCTTGCGTGCACATCGAACTTACGCACTGAAGGGAGATGACCAGCGGCGCTCGCGCGAAGGGTGATGGTCTCACCCACGCGACCTGTGATGAGCAGCGGGTTGTATCCGGTCTTACCCAATCGTTTCGATTGACGTCCTGAAAACACGCGCTCGATGGTTGCTCCATTTGGGTTTGATTCGACCCTGATCTGGATCGCCCGCCGCTCCTTATTCTCAGGGGTTAACTTCACACCGATGTTCCGAGACCTTCCGGGAAGTAAGGTTGTGATGACCGTGTGGGGATTGTGCCCTGCCTTTATCACGCGAATGGCGACTGGGCCGACGTTAGCTAGCGTCGTCGCGCCAAGGGGAGTAACACCAACCTCAGCGCCCTCGACGAGAACCCTCGCGCCTGCTGGTGCGCTCGTTACCTCCAGGACCGCTGATTTCTGCTCCTTTAGCGCCGGCTTGGGAGATTCAGCTAGGGTCGCGTTGACCCGGGTTTGCCCCGGGGTGATCTGGGCGTCAAATCTCTTGTGGCCCTTAAGAACAATTCTGAGGTTTACCGGCTCTTCCGCGACGACCGAGGCCTCTAACGGGGTGAGCCCATCGACCGCGTGCTCATTGATCATGACACGCGCTCCCGCTGGGACGCTGTCGATCCGCACAGTGCGTCGGGGGGGAGGTGGTGCGGCCTTAATGTTCTCGGGCACCTGGCCTGCTTGCTGCAGTGTCGAGCCAGAGAAATGGATCGTCGGTCGTTGATTGAGGTCGACCTTGTCTTCTTTAAAGGTGACGTATCCGACGCCTAAGGCGATCCCTAAGAAAGCGATCACGATCAAAGGGCCGCCGTAGTTCCTGTAGCTGCCGGGTCGCAGGTCGATGGTGCCAGGATCTCCCGGCGGCGCGTTGAGGATCTCGGGGTCTGCAGGAGGACGAGTGGGTTGCCGTGAGGCTGACGCCTGCGGCTTGGACGTCTGCGAGACTTGATTGATCGCTCCCCATTCTGCGGAGTCGGGTCGACGGTCGTCGCTATTACCGTTGGACGATGATGTCATATTGCCCTCCAGGGGTCGGTCAGTCATTGGTCTCTAGAAGGTGCCTTTCACCTTCTCTAAGGCGGCCATGCCATCCTTCAGCACTGTCGTCGGGATATCGAGTACGAAGTGAACGTCTCCCGCTTCATGACCCGCAGACATGGCGATCCCGCCTTGGGGCTTTAGACCCGCGAGGGTGATCGCGAAGGGGTTCATCCCACCCAATTTCGCCCGCTGCATCAGCCCGAGCGGAGAGAAGTACGCATGAGCGTAGGCGTTTGGAGCCGCGTTCTTCATGGCTCTTTGGACGCCAGCGCTCGTCTGTAGGCCGTTGTATTGTCCCTTGATGTACTTAGTCAGGACGTCCTTGGCCGTGGGGCCATAAGAGATGAACGACTGATTCTTAGTGTATCCCAAATGCTGGACGTTAAACCCGGTCATGGCGAGAGCAGCCATTTGGGGATTCGCGCTCGACAGGGTGATCACGTCGACAGGCTTTCCATCGATTTGATAGGCGTCTTTCTTAAAGTCGGTTGTGAGATCCATGGGAGTCGCCGTGGCTGGAGTCGCTTTCGTTAAGGCTTGGGCTGACGCGAGCGCCGCTCTGAGCTTATCTCCGTCCTTGGCACCATAGACCATACTGACGGCCAGACCGGAGCCGCTCGGATCACCGTGGGCACCCATGAACATGCGTCCATCGATTTGATCCATATACTTCTTCATTGCCTCGGCCGCCGCCTTTTGGTTGCTGCCGGTGTCCAAGAGCGTATTAAACAATCCGGCGTATTTCTCTAACAGCCCTTGAAATGAGCTGGTCTCGAGAGCAACGGAGAGGAAGGCGATGGAGTCCTTGGGCGCGCCTTCCAAGAGAGAGTGCTTTCCGGTCTTCAGTGTACCGATCGTCTTCGCGAGCTCGCTCTTCGCTTTCGGCGTAAAGTTTGTCCCGATCTTGATGCCGTCTTTGGTGATATCTAGCCGGGCGCCCATGGACTTAAACTCTTTTGCGGTGCTCTCAACAAAGCTGATCATGGCCTCGATTCGTTTCGCCTCAAGGCCCGCTGGGGACGAGGCGATGTTCTTCTTGGCGTCCGCTAATCCTTGCTTAAACTCGGCATCGAAGACCGCCATCACTTGCTCTAGACGGGCGACGGCGCCGCCGCCGCCAGGGAACCGCTGCCCGAGGAGCTCGGTCAGGAACTTCTTGTTCTGACTGAAGAGATCCTTGTGGCGCGTGAGGATGACATGCTTTCCGACAAAGTTAATATAAACCGGGTACTTGGCTTTCGCCCACCGCCGGTACATCCAAGCGTTCCCATCCACGTTTTGCGCCTTGTCTGTGGCTGGGATCACGGCTTCGAAGCTCTTGGCGTCTTTGATGCCGATCACCGTCGCTGATGGATCGCGACCGTAGGTCTTCGGGTTAAAGAGCACAAATCGAAGCGGCGTGTTGAAGTCAAAAGCGGTCGGCGCCAGCAGGCTGAAGCGTCCTTGTAGCAATGGCCCGACCATCAGCTTTGGATCTGGGACCATGGGGGTGACCTGGGTCGCAACTCCATATAGCTCGGCCAGTAGGGCGTTGGGGTTGTCGGTGCCCGTGTAGAACATCACCGAATCAGGTACCTGGAAGACCGGCTTCTTGGGGGCCGTCTTCGTGGGGGATTTCTTACTGCAGCCAGTCGCGAAAGCGAGGCCTAAACCGACCAGGGCGACCACCAAAACTAGGCGTGTACGCTTCATTAGAGAGACTCCTCTTGAGATTTTCTGCCCCCCCCGGACTCAGGCGGCGTGACCCGTGAACCAGCGCAGCATAAGGGGGCGCTTCGAACTGTGTCAACGCTCACCGAAGGCGGCAAATTCCGTCGTTGAGACGTCACCCGCTCAAAGCGGCTGTCCTTGACACTCGCGCGCGTGACTGTTATCTGGCCGCCACTCATAAAAATGGGTGGTTTAGCTAAACTCCAGGTGGAGGCAAATATCGTGCGCTTACTGACTGTATTGCTCTTGACGCTCTCTCTCTCTGCACCGGCCCTGGCGCAGGTTCGCCCAATGGGCATAGAGGTGAGCCCCTACGCGGGTGTTTGGGAAGGAGACTCTGTCTTTGAGACGGGCGCGACCTTCGGTG
>CALELH010000144.1 GCA_937902595.1 uncultured Myxococcales bacterium | reverse complement strand
TGAGGCGATCGACCCGGCCAACGCCCCACAAGAGCAGTGCAATGGAATGGATGATGACTGTGATGGCGTCATCGATGAGGACATCGGTGGCGGCATCGCGCCGGCTGAGGTCTGCAATGGCTTGGATGATGACTGCGACGGCGAGACAGATGAGGGAGACGCCTGCCCGTGCCGGACGGGGACCTTCCAGAATCGAGTTTATTTGCTCTGTGGTGTCGCGGTCGATGGGAACCCTGACGCCTATAGCCAGAAGGTCAGCTGGACCGACGCCAAGAGCAAGTGCGAGGACAGCGGCTTTACGTTGGTCTCCATCGACTCGGCCGAGGAGGATCAGTTTATATATCAGAGCATCGCGGCGCTGAGCTTTGGTGACACGTGGATCGGACTGAATGATCGAGAGAATGAAGGTCGATTTGTCTGGGTCGACGATGGGGTGTTGGGCTACTCAAATTGGGATGGTGGTGAGCCTAATAATGGGGGCGGGAACGAGGATTGCGGCATCATGCTCATGAGCCCCGGGCGAGCCTCGCGATGGGATGATCGTCCTTGCTCTCGGTCCTACCACTTTGTTTGCGAGCCCCGTTGAGGTGCTCACAGTACTTAGCTGGTCTTGATCTCTGATGAATGAGGAGACATGGAGGAAGAGATGCGGTTGGTTCAAGGTTTCGACAATGACATGGCTCGTTCAAGTTTGAGCGTCCTCTCATCATGGAGCCTGGCCTTGGCGCTGGCAGGAATTATTGTGGGCACCGCCAACGCTGAGCCCACCTATGGGACAGCGCTGGAGAGGGCCGCCGGCACGCTCGTTACACAGATCTCTGTCGGGGATTTTGGTAAGGCCCATGAGACCTTCGCGCCAGAGGTTAAGGGGAAGCTAAGTCAATCGGCGCTCGCGGCGACTTGGGCGTCCGTTACCTCACAGTTGGGCCATTATCGGCGTCAACTGAGGACCAGCACCGTGGTCTCTGGCCCGTACACCAAGGTGAGGGTGTCGTGTGAGTTCGCCCGCATGAAGATGGATGTGCTGGTCGTCTATGACAAACGCCGCCAGGTGGTTGGCTTTTTTATTAAGCCGCCTATACCCAAGGCGAAGGGGCGTGGTCGTGCTCAGACGCCAGTCCCTCCGTTCCCCTACGAATCCACCGAAGTTCAGTATGCTGCGCTTCTTGGCGGAGGTGTGTTCGCTGGTACGCTGACTCGACCAAAGGGCACAGAGAGGGTGCCTGCGGTGCTGTTGATTACTGGGTCCGGCCTTCAGGACCGTGACAGCACGATCTTTGGGCACAAACCATTTGCCGTACTCGCTGACCATTTCACCCGCGCAGGCTTCGCGGTGCTTCGTGTGGATGACCGAGGCACAGGCAAGACGACGGTGTCGCCCAAGGGCAGCACGATAGAGAAGCATGCTCAAGATGTTGCGGCTGGTCTCGCCTATCTTCGTGCCTATCCAGGCGTGGATAAGAACAGAGTTGGCCTCGTGGGTCACAGCGAAGGAGCGCTCTTGGCGGCGGTGGTCGCGTCTAGATCGAGAGACGTGGCATTTATCGTCATGCTCGGAGGGGCAGGGGTGTCTGGCGCTGAGATCAATCCTCTACAGGTGGAGGCAGCGCTACGCGCTCAGGCTGCAGTGCCTGAGGCGAGAATTCAGACTATCGTAGCCATGCAGCGGAAATTGATGGTGAGTTTGGCCGGCGGGGCCAGTGACGCTGAGCTCTTAACCCAGCTGAG
>CALELH010000143.1 GCA_937902595.1 uncultured Myxococcales bacterium | reverse complement strand
GCTCATAGTCTCCTCGCCCCACTGGGTTTTATAGTCCATATCCGTGCCCAGATCGTACGTATGAACACCCTCGTTGATCAGCCGCATGATCAGCTCATATTGAGCCAAATTGCCTAAAGAGAAAGAGGAATAATCATCTCGAAAGCTGACCTGTAACCCACGGTAAGACCGATCGACCACCGCCCCCAGGACGAAGGCTAGGTCCACACCATCACGCTGGATGAAGAGCACCCTGAGCTGGTCGCGCGCATGAAGACGAGACACGATACGCTGGTAGAACTCAAGACCGGGGTCCATGTTAAACCCCTCGCCGAGTCGGCCCTTCCAGCTGTCCGCCTCCACGGCGAGTATTCTCTCGAAGATGGCGTCCGGATCCCCTGAGCGGTGATAATCAATGCACATGTTCTCGGCGAGGCGGCGGCGAGTGGAACGACGGAGGTTCGCCCTGAACTTGGCGGAGCGACGTGAGAGAAACCCGTCCAGGCCCCCTTCGAGAGATGCGATGCGTCGAACGCACTCCTCGCCAAGTCCGATCCGGTGTGTAGGGAGGAAGCGCTTCGTGATAGCGCGCATCCACACTCCATCCGTCGGGATACCTGAGATCAGCAGCATGTCGATGTAAGCGCGGCGATCTGACCACATGCGGGCCAAGAGACCGATGAGTCTATCGGGGTCTGGGCCGGCGAAAGGAGCCGCGAGACCCCAGCCAAACTCGAGGGGTACGGCCGCTATTTGGTTGTCAGCGACGGCCGCCAATTGCATGGCCACGATCCCGGCGTCGGTCTGTCGAATGAATGAGTCAGGACCGGAAAAAGCTGCTCGAGCGGCAGGGATCACCCAGGTCGATGAAGAACAAAATTGATCGACCTCTGGAGTCACCGCGACCAGGCTGTCGAAGAGGTCAGCCCTCTCGTCCAACTGGTCTAAATCTAGCCAAGTCATCGACGCCCCGACTTAGGGGGGAGCGCGGTCGCGTGCAGCTTTAGGCGCAGTAGATGGCAATCAATGGATCCGTTTCGCATGGGAATCGACTGCTCTGGCCGTAGGCCGATCGCTTTAGGAGCATCATCGGCAACGATCAATCCCGCCTCCCCACCACGGAACTCTCGCTTGAGCAGCGCGCCGAGCTGGGTGTAGGTACGCACAAGGTCCTCTCCACGGCCCAGGCGTTCGCCGTAAGGTGGGTTAGAGATGACGAGTCTCAGCCCGTCCGCAACGACGGATGGGAGGGCAAAATTATGAAGTGCGCAGCGATCTATTTTCACCAAATGGGAGATCTGCGCACGGTCGAGGTTTCGCCGACAGACCTCTAGGATCGCCCCATCGATGTCGGCGCCAATAATGCTTCCGGGTCGGAACGGCGTGCGTTGCGCATCGAGGTCTGAGAGATAGCCTGAGAAGGCCTCTGAATCATGCCCTCTAAAGCGCATGAAGCCGAAGCCCTCTGCTGTGGCACGCCGCCAGCCGGGCGCGGTGTTCGTCGCAATTAGCGCAGCCTCAATGAGAAAAGTTCCAGACCCACACATGGGATCCACGAGCACCATGTCCGGTGAGAAGCCGCAGCGCATCAAGATAGCGGCGGCCAGAGTCTCTTTGATGGGTGCATCACCAGACTCTCTTCGATATCCGCGTCTAAACAGGCGTCGACCGCTCGTGTCTAGGCTCACGATGCAGTGATCACGATCAACTCGCACATTGATCCCAATATCGGGACTCCGCTTATCCACGGAGGGACGCTCGCCCGTCTGGTCTCTGAAATGGTCACACACCGCGTCCTTGGCGACCTGTCCCATAAATGCGGTGTGATTCAGAGCGCTGCGATGACTGCTGGCGTCGACCGCGATCGTCTGCTTCTCGCTAAACCATCGACTCCACTCAACGCGACGAACACCAGCGTATAGGCTCTCTTTATCCGTCGCCGGAAATTCGGCGACTGGGAGCAGGATACGATTGGCTATCCGACTCTCTAGATTCGCTCGAATCATGGTCTGACGATCACCGAAAAAACCGACCCCTCTGTGTCCAGGAAACACCTTGTCTGCACCGAGAGCGGTGAGCTCCGCGGCGACGAGATCCCCCATCCCCGAATCACAGGTCGCATATAGGGGGCGTGCGTTACGAAAGGGATCGCGTGATGTAGGTCGGCTCATAGTGGATGCTCCAGGCGCCAGGACCGGTGAGGACGACGCGTAAAATCAGGGGGAACAGTCTTTTCGGTGGTCTCGCTGATCATAGCAAACTCTGAGACCTCATCCCCCATGCGAAATCGTCGGGAGTTAGTCGAGAACCACACAACGCCATCCGGCGCGAGCACACGCATCGAGTCCTCGAGTAGATCAAGATGGTCCCGTTGAATGTCGAGGACCGTCTCAGTTCGCTTACTATTAGAGAAGGTCGGCGGGTCCAAAATAATCAGGTCATAGGTCTGCTCACGTCGATAGGCTTCGCGACACCAACTCACGACGTCCGCATGCTCAAAGCGATGGCTCTCTCCTGTATATCCGTTGAGCGCCATATTGTCCTCGGCCCAAGATAGATATGTCTTGGATAGGTCTACCGTCGTCGTACTTACTGCGCCGCCTGCGGCCGCGTATACCGAGAATGACCCGGTATAAGCGAAGAGATTAAGGACGCGGCAACCATTTGACATGTCTCGGACTAGACCTCGGGTGATTCGATGATCGAGGAAGAGGCCTGTGTCCAAATAATCGGTGAGGTTTACGTGGAACTTTAGATCACCCTCTTCGACCACGAAACGTTCGCCGGAGCGATCGAGAGCGGTGTACTGCTCTGCGCCGCGCTGACGACTTCGGATCTTAAGATATAGGTGCTCCTTCGGAACATCGAGGGCCGCGCAGACGGCCTGTCCCCAGGTCATCACCGCCGCCTCATCGCGCTCATCGGCGCGATGGCCAGAGTACTCCGCGAGATAAATTCGGCCCTCGTACCAGTCGATGGCCACAGGCAGCTCTGGGATGTCGCGATCGTAGACCCGATAACACGTGACACCGTTTCGTCTGGCCCACTTACGACGATGCCGAGCGTTCTTACGAACTCGGTTCGCCAGCATCTCTGCTTGCTGTTGAACTGTGGACAAGATGGACCCCTAAAGATCGGCGACTAGAGAGACAGCTTTTGCTGCCTGAGCGAGGTGCGTACCTCAGAGATTCTCTGGTTAAGGTCAGCCACCTCAATCTCCCTGAATTGGTCCGGTAGAAGTCGTCGGTTGCTGGCTTCGTAGACCGCCATGAGCTCCATGTACTCGATCATCGTCGTCTCACGAGTGGGCATAAAGTCGAGGGCGGCCTGAGCGATAAAATCAGCGGTCAAAGCGTCAGGTGCCTCGTCGACACCATCGGGTAGAATACCGCTCTGGAGATCGTCATAGGCGAGCAAGAGGACCGCCTCTAGATCGGCCGCCGCATACCCTTCAAGCGTATCGAGGATCTCGATCAGCTCTTTATCCGATGCCTCACAGTTGATCTTATGGCGCCTCAGCAGCGCCTTGGTGATCGCGAGACGCGCCTCTGATGATTGCGGCGGAAAGAAAGGGATCTTGAGGTCGAAGCGCCCTGGACGCTTCATGTCAGTGTCAAGCTTGTCCGGACGATTCGTCATCATGACAAAGACGATCCGACCGCGATGGCTCGTATCACTCATGAACTCCTTAAGCCGAGCCATTACACGACTACTCACACCACCGTCATTATCGGCGCCGCCCCCCATGGAGCGATCCCCCTCATCGATCATGACTAGGATCTCTCCCAGGGCTTCGACGATGTTAAGCACCTTCTCTAGATTCGCTTCGGTGCTGCCAACCCACTTGTCTCGGAAGTTCTTGAGACGAATCGCAGAGAGGCCGCTCTCCTTAGCGAAGGCTTCGGCGAGAAAGCTCTTCCCGGTCCCCATTGGTCCCACGAACATGATGCCCATAGGGACTTGCTTTCGCCGACCGGAGACGACGTGCTTCGCGACTCGGTTCAGGACCTTCTTGATCGGATCCATTCCGCCGACGACGTCAAATCCGTGTCCGGGATCGATCACCTCGATGAGACCGAAGCACTCCTGCTCCAAGATCTCTTTCTTGCGAGCCATGATCTCCGCGATGGGCAGCTCGGGTACGTCCGGTGTCTTCGGCTCCGACTCTTCCTTGTGAATCCGAGACTGATGCGGGGCGATCAGGTCTTGCATCTGTCGCAGCTGAAGGCCAGCCGTGATTCGAGTGAGGAGGCCGGCGTCCTCTGCGTCCAGCTCGGCCTTGATCTGCTCGATGTACCGACCGCGCGCCGACTCTTCGGGTAAACGCACATGCAGAGCACCTACCCTTGGATTCCTGGTCACGCGGCGCGACAAATCCGACAGGGCTCCAGTGAGCATCAAGACCAGATTACCGCCTCCCACAATGTCCTGTGAAAGACTCCATCGATGTAGTCTGGCGCTCGCTGTACGGTCGTGGAAGCTAAGCCCAGAGGCTGGACCATCAGGGGCGACGAGTTCCGCATAGTGAATCACCGCCGCCACCTGAATCTCAGGATCGATCAACAGGGCTTCCAGGGCCTCCAAGGCGATCTCGGGGCTGCGCTCTGCGCCCAGTTGCTCCCGGATGTTCTCAGCGATCAAACGCTTCGGGGTTCGATCGACGCCATGGGGAGCAACCTTCGTCGCCGACACGAAGTTGGATTTGACCATGGAGCGAGCGGCACGAACCGCGTCATCCTGGGTCGCAAACCAGAGCCCACGACCTGGATCATAATGAACGATCAGTTTGCCGCTGGGGCTGAAGAAGGCGTCGAGAAAGTCCGTCATGCTCCACGCCTTGCCATCACACAGGACAAAGTCATGGACATTTCCGTGGAGGACAAACTGGCTGGTGTCCGTTTGTAGATAGCGGTCCCGGAGCGCCGCCATCCACGACGGAAGGTCCTGCGCGCGCGGTAGATCGAAGTCAGCCATGAGGTCCCCTAGGGCTGAGAAGGACGACCTCTATGGTCGCCCAGGAGGTGTAAGCTTAAAGCGACTTGGTCGGCGCATCTCCGCCGGCGTCACCCGCGTCTCCAGCCTCGCCTTCAACCGCCGCTTCCGCTTGAGGCTCCGCCTCAGCGTCGCCACCTGACCGCTTCGCTTTTAGGGCTTCAAGGCGCGCACGCGCTCGATTCTTGGCGCTCTGGTCACGGACCTCTTTAAGCTGCCCTTCAAGAGACGATTCCGCCAGCTCGTCGCTGACCTGAACCTCGCCTTGGATGCGGTCCCGATACTCACGGACCTTCTCCAGCGCCTTCAACTCATCGTCGACGGTCAGACCATCAAGTTGGTCCTGAATCTGCTTGCGAGCTTCAGCGGACTTGATCTTGGCGAGGGTCTTGTCGCGCTCGTTCTTAAGCTTCGTGATCTCTTCACGCAGCTCATTGATACTCTCCTTGACCGCGTCGACATCCTTAACCGCGCCGACCATGTCTACCTTCGCGGTCTCGAGGTCGGCGGTGAGCTGGTCTTGGCGCTCGATCAAAATGAGCGCGACCTCGTCGTTATTCAGCTGAATCGCGGCCTCGAGTTCCTCCTGAGTCGTCTTGAGCTCGGACTCCGCCTTTTGGATCTCAGCCTCTAATCGAGACCGAATCGCGATCAAGCTGCCCGCTGACGACTTCAGCGCCGCGTACTTCTCAGTCAGCGCGTTGATCGCGTTCTCATACGCGATCTCAGGATGACGCTCTTCTAATCCACCAACGAAGAGGCTCATGAACCCCTTCCACAAATTTGCAATACGAGCGAAGAAACCCATCGGTCTATCCCTCCTTATTAGTCATGTTCAAAATTTTGTCTTCGTTAAGCCCAAGTTCTTCACCGACATCCTCGACCGCCCCTTGGTTACTGAGAGTAGCCGCGAGGTTTTGCAATAGGAATGACCGAGTCAGATCATGGATCTCTTGTAAACGGGACGCCGTGACCCCGAGGCCAGCAGCGTATTCACCGATCCGAGCACGCTCTTCATCCGAGTGCTTTCCATCGGCGTAGATCAGCATATAGCAGGACATCAGAAAGGCTTCGCTAGACTCTTGGTCAAAGCTCTGGGCCGCGGACGCGAGATCGAATCCTTGAGCAGCCAACGCCTCCAGCTCCGTCGGGTCCCCGCCGCTTCCAGCGAAGAACTCCTGAACCAAGGCGATCTCATTATGATGCAGGCCGTCTACGGCGGCGAGGTCTAAGAGACCGCGACAGAACAAAGTAGTCTGCTCCTGCGTTAATCGTAGATTCTCGTACATATAACTCACAGGGGTTGGCCCGACGGGCTGGGTTCAATCATTGCTTTCTGCGGCCGAGACTAGCCCGTAAGATGCCTCCAAACAAGAGAACTTGAGGCTAGTTTTCGCCTGGAATACGTTTTTTGGGCGGAACACTGGCATTTGGCAGGACCTTGAGATAACCTCCGCCGCCCTTAACGGGATTGATCCCTTCGAGAGGAATGGACCATGGCGAAGTCAAAGCGCGAGAAGATTAAGCTGGAGAGCACCGCTGGAACAGGCGTGTTCTACACAACTACTAAGAACAAGCGAACCGCGACCGGTAAGCTTGAGCTCATGAAGTACGACAAGAAGGCTCAGAAGCACGTTCTCTTTAAGGAAACGAAGCTCAAGTAACCTGCCTTCCAGCTCTGGTGACAGAGCGAACGTCTCCCCCATGAAGCTGGCATTTAGGCGCACGTTAGCGTCGACGGATCCTTACGCCCAACGGGCGAACCCCGCCAATGACGGCAATAAACTGGGCACCAGTGCGCGGACGCCGATGGCTCCGGGCGCGTGTGGCCAACGCTCCGTCCTTATTCTTCAGTGGGTAGCTGTCAGATCTTTGGTGGGTACTGTCAGCGTCGACGCGCTCAGCGCCGACGCCAATTCCCGCTCAAGCTCAGAGCGAGCTCAATGCTCTTGAGCCTCAAGCCAACGCTCAGCGTCAATGGCGGCGGCGCAGCCCATACCGGCGGCCGTGACCGCCTGTCGATAGGTGGGATCCGCGACATCACCGGCAGCGAAGACACCCTCGACATTGGTGAATGTGCTGGGTGAGTCGACGAGTAGATAGCCCACATCGTTCATGGCTAACTTGTCCTTGAAGACATCCGTATTCGGCTTGTGACCGATGGCGCTGAAGTAGCCTGTGACCTCTTTCGTGCTCTTCTCGCCCGTCTCGCTGTTGTGCAGTCGAACTCCAGTGACGCCATTGCCGTCGCCGAGCACCTCCTCAACGACGGTGTTCCAGATGAACTCGATCTTGTCGTTCTTCATCGCGCGCTCTTGCATAATCTTGCTGGCCCGGAGCGTGTCGCGACGATGAATCACGTAGACCCGGGAGGCAAACTTGGTCAGAAAGTTCGCCTCTTCCATCGCGGTGTCACCGCCACCGACCACCACGAGCTCCTGGTCACGAAAGAAGAAGCCGTCGCAGGTCGCGCACGCGCTCACCCCTTTACCCAGATATTCTTGCTCACCAGGGATACCGAGATACTTCGCGGTCGCACCTGTGGCGATGATGACCGCATCAGCGGTGTGCTCTGAGCCGTCATCTTCATACAGACGAAAGGGGCGCTCAGAGAAGTCCACTCGTTCGACCATCTTGTAGACGACCTCAAGGCCAAAGCGGACTGCCTGCTTCTCAAAAAGCTGCATCATCTCTGGACCCATGACGCCGTCAGGGAACCCAGGATAATTCTCGACCTCCGTCGTCGTAGTCAGCTGACCACCAGGTTGAGTGCCCGTAGCCATATAAGGCGACAGATTCGCCCTCGCCGCGTAGAGGGCAGCCGTATAACCGGCAGGTCCAGAACCAATAATATAAACGTGGTGGTGACGTACATCCGACATGGGAGCGCTCCAAACTCATCCGAGAGATTACAGATTATGTGTCTGGGGACTCTGGTCGCCTCTGAGACGGTCGTCAAGCCCCGAAATACAAGTGAGCGAAAATTTGAGTCATCAGCGAGGTTGTACGAGGCTGACGTCCCTGCTAATCGATGTTCGATAACCCTTCGGCTGAGTCGTCAATGCGCATCGTTCACGTCTACAACCAGCTAGATCCACGAAACGGAGGACCACCTCACGTCATCGTCGGCCTCGCCGCTGGTCAACAAGCGCTCGGTCACGAAGTCGCCTTCGTCTCCGAGGACGACCCCGACAGCCCGGACCTAGACAGCTTCTTGTCCGATCACCTAGATCCCGTTCCTGTGCGCTACGCCATTCAGCCGCGGCTCTTCAGGCCCGGTCGAACTCGAGCCGATTTTGAAAGCGCGCTCACCGGCGCTGATGTGGTCCATATGCACGGCATTTGGCCGGTAGCGCCAATGTTGGCGAGTAGAGTGTGCCGAGAGATGGGTATTCCTTGGATCGTCGCCCCCCACGGCAGCCTTCATCAGGGCGCCCTAGGCGAAAAGAGACTGAAGAAGCTCGTCGGTATGTGGACCCTCGGGTATCGCGAATACATCTCAGATGCGGCGGCGCTACATGTGCTCAATGAGCACGAGGCTGAGGGCGCGCGACATCCGAGCTACGTCGGCGTCTCGCTGCCGGAGCACATCCAGGTGATCCCGAACGGGGTCTTCCCTGACACCTTCCAGTCGCAGCCAAGCGCTCGCTCGTTTCGCCAAGAAAACCCCGACCTCGGTGATGATCCTTACATCCTCTTTCTCTCGCGACTCCATCCCGGTAAGGGGTGTCACCTTCTTGGAGAGGCCTTCGTTCAGGTTCAACGCGAGCATCGCGACGTGCGCCTGGTTTTGGTCGGACAAGACCAAGGTGGCCTCGAACTTCTGATGAAGTCCATTCGTGAAGCGGGCCTCACCGATCGCGTGCACGTCATCGGCCCGCTCTATGATGACCGAAAACACGCGGCTTACCGCGAGGCCGCGGTCTATTGCTTACCCAGTCTTCATGAGGGGTTTAGCATGGCCATTACCGAGGCGCTCGGGTGGGGCCGCCCGGTCGTCGCTACTACAGCGTGCCATTTTCCAGAGCTCACGGAGCATAGCTGCGGCCTTGAGGTCGACGTCGACTCCCGCTCCATCGCGACGGGCCTCTCGTATGTTCTAGAGAACCCAACGGAAGCTCAAGAGATGGGGGCGCGTGGCCGCGCGCTGGTCTTTCAAAGATACACCTGGTCGCAGATCGCCGCGCAGACCGTCGCGCTGTATGAGCGCGTGATTGAGGACAGCCAATGAAGATCCTCTATTTCGGAGACCCTGCAGGTGGCAACGCCCTGCTCGACCGCGGTCTCGACCTCGTCGGTGTAATCCACGGTAGGCGTGGTGGGGTCGGACTGAGGCGATTCATACCGAGAGTACGCCACCTCTCACGATGGTCACTTCCAGATCTGGAGGCGATACAACCAGCGCTAGCGAAGCTGGAGCCGGATCTGCTGGTGGCCTGCTTCTATCCTGAACGTATTCCAAAGACGGTCCTCAGTCTCGCGCCCGGGATCAACGTACATCCAAGTGACCTCCCGCGCTGGCGGGGCCCTGATCCTTGCTCTTGGGCGATTCGGGCTGGCGATCAATCAACAGCGATCTGTGTTCACTGGCTGACCGCTGGTCTAGACGAAGGCGACGTCCTCAAGAGAGTCCCTATCGAGATTCTCCCACGTGAATCAGCGGGACGACTCGCTGAACGACTCCAGGCTCAAGGGGCTGATGAGATCGCGGACGTAGCGCTTTCACTGAGTCGCGGTGAACAGATGGAGGCCACACCGCAACGTGGGGACCCCTCTTGGGCGCCGCTGACAGACATCGACGATTGGGAGATAGATTGGACCCGCTCTGCGGATGAGGTCTCCTGTCTCGTGAGAGCAGCGGCCCCCGACCCGGGGGCGTTCACCGGAATTGGCCGAGAGCTGCTTGTCATCTTGACGTGCACCCCAGTCCAGGCCGGTCAGTTCCAGTTCCTAGAGCCGGGGACTCCCTACGTAGTCGACGACTGTGCGCACATCCGCTGTGGCGAAGGCGCCGTTCGCTTAGGTCGTATGTACCTCGGGCGGCGCGCCCTCAACGGACAGGCGCTCGCGCGCGTCCTGACGTAGGCCAACTCTCACCTGATCTCCTTCTGTTCCCCCTCCACACAGAGCCTCCTCTAGTGCTCAGCGTTTAGGACAACTCCGTCCAGGAGAAGCGCAAATTGGCGATTTGTTGAAGATGCCAATAAACTACACAGTAGGTAAATGTAATGAATGGACGCTGGTAGTGCGAGGTGTAGTCGGGTTGGTGTTAGGGAGGCTTCTGTGGCCGGCGGGTCTACCCGTCGCAGCCGCCGTCGTATTCCTTGTCGGCTTCGACGCCGACGTACCCGAAACGATATGGTGGACGATGGCTCCCCATATTTGCCTAGGAATCAGCACACTCATCACGGCACGGTTTGGCTTCAGCCGCGCCGCCCTGATGAGCGCGTCCCTTTGGATCGCCGGCGTCAGCCTGACAAAGATTGGTCCCTACGATCTCAACACACTCGCGGCCTTGGTCGCTCTCTCTCTGGTCATCGCCAGCGCGCTCCCCGAACGCGGACTGAAATCCTGGACGACCATCGTGAGTGCATTCCCTGTCCTTGGACTCGCTACATTCCTGGCATGGCCCTCGGGCTTCCGAGCGCAGATAGACACCTGGTTGGCCCATCTAGCTCGCATCGCAGGCCCGGATTGGCTTCATATCTCTGTGGGGGTCGCGGCCATATACGCCGTCGCCGCAGGAATACTGCTCTATCGTATGATCAAAGCCCACTCGCCGGTCGAAGGTGGGCTATTAATCACTTCAGGCCTATGGCTAGCCATCATCCACACGACCGATGTGACCCAGGACGTACTGTGGGTGACCCTGGGTCTCTCTATGTTCCTGATGTCTATCGAGAGCTCCCATGCGTTGGCGTTTATGGACGATTTAACCGGTTTGCCTGGGCGTCGAGCGCTAGAGCGAACCCTACAGAGCCTGACGGGCCAATATACCCTCGCGATGGTCGACATCGATCGCTTCAAGAAGTTCAATGACAAGTATGGTCACGACGCGGGAGATGAGGTGCTCCGCATGGTCGCGGCCCAGCTGAGAGATGTGACTGGTGGTGGACGCGCATACCGATACGGTGGAGAAGAGTTTACCGTCGTGTTCCCTGGTCGTGACGTCAGCGAAGTCACCGAACACCTGGAGGCGCTTAGGGTCGAGATTGCAGGGCATCCCTTTGTGATTCGTTCCCCTGACCGGCCAAAGGCGCCACCCAAGAAGCCAAAGCGAGGCAAAGGCAAGGGTGGGGTAAAAGTGACGGTGAGTATCGGCGCAGCCGAACGCAGCGATAAGGCGCCAGACACCGCGTCCGTACTTAAGAACGCCGACAAGAAACTCTATCAGGCAAAACGAAACGGTAGAAATAGGCTGGCGGCCTGACGGCTAGAGGCGCCGTCCTTGGACGTAAGTCGATGCGACCGCACCAGCGTCGTGTCGAAACACCAACTGGTCGCATAAACGACCGAGGTCGTCGAGAGCAGCTCCCGCCACATCGACGGCGATCAAATCGGCGCTATACCCCACATCCAGATAACCGACACGATCATCCATCCCCAACACAGCGGCTCCGCCCGCTGTCGCATACCAGAGGAGCTCGTCAGCAGACGTCGACGCGCCCGTCAGCGTGGCTGTGTCGAAGGCGCTAGAGGCGATCCTGCGGATCGAGAAGGTTCGACCGGCGCCGACATCAGTCCCTAATCCCAATTTGATGTCGCGAGAGCGCGCCTTCTCGAGAGGCATCTGGCCGCTCGCGAGAAAGAAGTTGCTGTCAGGACAATGGCTCACACCGCACCCCCGAGCCGCCACCTGGTCCCACTCATCATCGGAGAGATGAACACAGTGCGCGAGTATCGTTCGGGAGTTCGCCAGACCGAAGCTCGAGTAGACGTCTAGATAGGATGTCGCATCTGGAAAAAGCGCGTGCACCGCCGCGATCTCCGCGTCGTTCTCCGAGATGTGCGTCTGAACGGCCAGCTGATGGCGCGCGGCCAGCTGACCCGCCGCCTTGAGGAGCTCGGGGCTACACGAGATCGCGAAACGCGGCGTTACGCAGAACTCCAGGCGCCCACCATCAGCGCCGTGCCAGCGCTCGATTAACGCCTCGCTCGCGGCCATCGCGTCGGCCACATTGACACAGAGCTCAGGCGGCGCCGCTCGGTCCATCAAGGTCAACCCAACCAAACCGCGCAGACCAGACTCGAACATCTCCTGGAACAGGGCGTCGGTCGCTCCGTAATGACATGAGCTGTATATCGCCGCGCTCGTCGTTCCGTTTTCGATGAGAGAGCGACAAAAGATCTCAGCCGTCATTCGCGCATACTCCAGCTCAGCGAACCGAGCCTCTTCGGGAAATATGGACGTATTCAGCCAGTCTAATAGGGGGCCTGAAGCGCTCCCGATGGCGTGAGTCTGAGGGAAATGAATATGCGTGTCGACGAACCCAGGCAACCAAACTGCGCCAGGTCGAGTGATGGGGACCTCGCAATCAACGGGGGCGGTCTCAAGAGAGGTGATGTGCCCACTCTCGTCGACGCGCAAGATTGCATCGCGCTCCAAGCACATACGCCGTCCATCTCGACTCGGATAGAGTACGGGACCACGGAGCGTAGCGAGACGCGAAGGCTGATTGATTGAGGAGCCTGCGCGCGCTTCTGGTGAATCAGATGACATCTCGTCATGATCTCAGCAGCGAGGGTCGACGTCCAGATTTCAAAAAAAACGACCTATGAGTGTATGTAGATCGCTCAGCAATGGTGCAAGTCTCGACGAAGAGAGTTATGCTCCCGATCGTGTGGATTTGTCCCGACTGCAGAACGATTTACCGCGATTACGCCCCGCTGTGCGAGCGCGATGCGCTCCCCCTCGCTGAGGTTAAGGCTCATCAGATAAAGGCCCGATACCCTTTACTCGACAAGGTAATCGACAGCCGCTACCACCTCATCGGTGGGTTGGGTCAAGGGGGACTCGGCACCGTCTACCTCGCTCAGCACCTCCATCTCGACCAACTGTTCGCGGTTAAGTTCCTAGACCTAGAGACCGTCGGGCTGAACGTTAATCGTGACCAGAAGAAAGAGTACCAAACCGACTTCATGAAGGAGGCTCGAGTCGCCTCGCTCATCCGACATGACTCGGTCGTACGCGTCAGCGATTTTGGTGAGTTCGAGCGACTGCCATACCTCGTAATGGAGTACGTGCCCGGCCCATCACTTTTGGCGATGATCACTGAACGAGGCCGATTTACCGTCGCTGAAGCGACCAAGATCGCTCGAAAGATTGCTGGGGCCCTCGACGCGTTCCACGAACGACGGCTGGTCCACCGAGACCTGAAACCCGCCAACGTCATCCTGGATCCACGAGGAGAGGGCCTGCTAACCCTCGTAGATCTAGGGCTGGTTAAGGACATCTCTGGACCTGCCGGCCGCGCCTCGACCCATCCAATGGCCCTCAGAGGGACCCCGGGCTATTTGGCCCCAGAGCAGGTGCCAAAGTGGGTCCTGTCCGGAGCTGGGATTCAATTGTCAGGGGACAAGCAGCTCGTCGACACGCGAGTCGACATGTACGCGCTGGGCGTCATCTTCTATGAGATGCTCGCAGGGCTCTCGCCCTACCCCGATGGCTCCAATACTCAGATCATCGTGTATGCCTGTACTCGTCCACCGCTCCCCTTGAGCAAAGTCGATCCACCCATCGACCTGACGCCAGGACTCGAGCAGCTCATCTATGACACGATGTCTCGAGATCCAGCGCAGCGACCACAGACCGCCCGTGAGTTCATTGAGCGACTCGATCGACTCGAGAGTCACAGCGACGCGTCGTCGGATTGGCCCGTCATGCACACCACCATTGGACACGCCTCGAAGCCTAAGCAGGTCAAATCCCGACACAGGATGGAGCCAGATTTCGATCAGGACAGTATCCAAGACCAACGGATGCAGACTCAGCTCTTCCACAGTATGGACGAGGATCGAACTGAGACTGTCGCTCTTGACGATGAGACCGGCGTCTTCCACCCACCCGCAGATGATAACTTCGATACGCACTATGACGTGACTGTTGAGGTGGGCGCAGACTCCTTTGATGGCCTCTTGGACAATTCGGCCCTCGACCAATCGGCGGACAGTGACACATTCATCCACCAGGGTGACTTCATGGTTACCCGAGTCGACGCCCGGTCATCGGCGCCTTTGCAGGGGCAACCGACACGACGTAAGACCGACGATCCAGACGATCTAGACCTCATGGAACGGCGCCAATCGCCAGTGCCTCTCTCGGAACGGCCATCTCATAAGATGGCGGTCGCTCAGACGCTAGATCCCCCCAATGAGTCCCGCACATTTTACTGGTTGGGGCTCGCTATGATCACGCTCACGACCATCAGTATTGTGGTTTTTCTCCAGACACGAACGCCGGACAAGGGTCAAGGCCAACCTGCGAAGAACAACACCTTACGTATGGCGCCCAGCTCCCTCGGCCCGGACGCAGCGAGCTTGCCTAAAGCCATCGTAAACGCCACAGAGATTAAGGATGCAGGTCCAGCTAAGGCGACCGACGCGAGCCGCCCCAAGGCGCCCAAGGCTGCAGCGACGACGAGAACTGGGCCTAGCCCTGCGCCGGTAACGCCAAAACGGCGGATAGTCGAGACATCAAAGCCCAAGCGGAAGAGAGCGGAGAAGGACCGACCATCCTCAGGAGCACGCCCACAGCCAGATCGAGGGAAGAGAGTCTCGGACAGGCGAGGACGCTCGGGCCGAAAAGTTTCTCTGGAGTCCCTCCAACAGACAGCTGACGCGGCGCTCTCCAAAAAGAAATACGCCAAAGCGGTCAAGTACTACGAGAAGTGGCTTAAGAAAGCGAAGAAGAGTCACCCCATGTACTTCACCATCCAGGACCGAATCGCCGTCTGCCGCGACCGTCTCTGAGACCCCTACCGGACATTTCTGGCGACCAAGTTCTCGCATTAGGTTTGGCACAGCGCTCAACATGAGTAGAATGGGCTCGTGTTAACGCTGCTCCCGATTCTGATCGCCCTCCTACAGGGTCCACCTCCCAGCACCGTCGGGGAGGACATCCTCCTGCGCTTCAACGCGGTGGCGGAGAAGGCCAATCAAGTGCGCGCAGACCGAGGGATCAGCGCCGCAATCAAAGTGTATGAAGAGGCGCTCACCGATCCAGCCAATCAAGGGTATGGGCAGCTGCATCTACGCTTGGGCCAGCTCTATAAGCGCACTGATCAGTTCGCCGCTGCGGCATATCACTTTCGCAAGTGCAGCGCCGATGTTCGGGTTGACTCCGTAGATCGAGACATCATCTGCGAACACGGCTTTAAGAAGGTCACAGCCCCTCTTCACATCGACGACCTCCCAGACAGCGCGAAGGCGATCCTGATCTATCCTGAACAATTCGCGGGCCCTCTTCGCTCCGGCCAAAGACTCCCTAAAGGTCAACTCACGATCGTGGTTGAAGCGCCGGGACGAACACCGCGAGAGTCCACGGTCACGCTCATGGGCGACCAACGCTGGCGAGCGGTCCTCGGCATGACTAAGCGGAGCGGCCCACTCGTATCTGACGAGTTCCTCAAGAAGACCGATCTCGCCAGACCAACGACCAACATCGAGGTGTCACAGCCGATCCGTTGGCCGGCTTACACGGTGGGCAGCATTGGCGCCGCGTTGCTCGCCACGGGCATTTATCTTGGCGTGGACAACCGGACTTTTCTCAGCAACACCCGGCTTCGATACGACGCAAACCGATGTGGGTCTGACAGCTGTGGGGGCGACTTCGATCGGGCTGCCCAGACGGCGAACACCGCCGATGGGCTCTGGATCAGCGGCGCGGTCCTTGCCGCGACGTCCATCGGGTTATATTTCCTCTTCGACGGTGGTGATGGAGGTGAAGAGTGAGAGTTCTCCTCTCCATCGTGGCGCTCATGTGCGTGGGTTGCTTCTCCATGGACGACTTCAGCTACACAGAGCGCGAGGACCCAAACGCGCCCAGGACGTGTCCCTGTGAGCCAGAGAATGGGTCTGTGAGAGTGTGCACAAATGGCGTCTGCGAGATGCCCGTTCGAATACCAGAGGATCCGGCGCGCCGCGGCGTTTTATCGGACTCTGTGACCATCGATGAGAACGACGGGACCTTTTACGCCGGCGATATAGAGCTTGTCCCCTCAGTCGATGGGACCTTCATCATCAAAGCCGATGACATCATCATAGACGGCACGGTCTTCGCTGATCCCAGCCGCACGACGACCTTCGGTTTTCTGGCTCGCCGGTCTCTCTGGGTGCGCCGAAACGCGAGCTTCCGCAGCACCAGCCCCGGGGTCCAGGTGAAGTTTATTCTGCACTCCAAGGGCAAGGTCTTCATCGACGATGGGAGTATGCTCAGTGAGGAGTCAACCTGTGTCTGCTATCGTGGTGATGACGGCGATGAGAGTCGAGATATAGAGGTCGTGTTCACCGGGCCGACCTGTGACCAGAACACCTTCCAGTGCTATCGAATAGAGTAAGCGCCCCGCCTCTGTAGGCGTAAGCAAATGCACGATCCGAGGCCATGTTCGCTTCCCGTTACAGACAATCCCCCTCAACCAACGTAAACGGTCTGGTTCTTGCCTATTGAGTCCGGCGGCGCGACTATGCGCACGAACCAGACATTCGCTGAGGAGCCAATGAACACTAAAGCGCACCCGTTCTATCTCATCCTGCTCATTTTCTGCTTAGCAGGCTGCATCGAGAACTCTCCGAGCCAATTGGATGACACCCCTGGTGCGGACGCCGGGCAAGATGCCGATCAGGCGAACATCGACGACGGTGCGCAAGACGGTGGAGTCGAGCCATCAGCGGACGCTGGCCCAGTTCAGCCAGACGTCTCTCTCGCTCCCCCCGGCTGCGGTAATGAGGATGAATTCGCGCCCAATCAGAGCCCTGAGAACGCCGCCGAGATCGACGCTGGGTTTACCAATAACAGCCTCTTTATATGCCCTGATACAGAGGATTGGTTTCGCCTCCCTCTGAGCGCCGGACAGAACGTCACGATTCGAGTCGTCGCCGACCCCG